>DASTQK010000019.1:0-9993 GCA_035761765.1 Rubrobacteraceae bacterium | reverse complement strand
GTGGCGCTCCTGGAACTCGGACATGTCTATCCGGATCATGGAGTCCTGGTCGCCGAAGAGGTACTCGGCGAGCGTCCTGGCGAGCTCGGTCTTCCCGACGCCCGTGGGGCCGAGAAAGATGAAGCTTCCGACCGGGCGCTTGGGGTCCTTTATGCCTGCCCTGGCGCGCCTTATGGCTTCGGCTACCGCCTTGACCGCCTGCTCCTGGCCGACGACTCGCTCGTGCAGGACAGCCTCCAGGTTCAGCAGCCTCTCGGCCTCCTCCTGGACTATATTTGTCGCGGGGATGCCGGTCCACTCCTCCAGGATGCGGGCGATGTCCTCGCGCGTCACCTCGGGGGCGTTCGTCTCCCTCTGGCCGGCCCAGCCCTCCTGGTGCTGCTCGAGTTCGGCCCGGAGCTCGGCCTCCCGCTGCTTCAGCGAGGCGGCCATCTCGTAGTCCTCGGCCCTGACGGCGTCCTCCTTCTCGCGCTCGAGGGCCGCTATCTCCTCCTCGATCCGCTTCACGTCGACCGGCGGCACCGTCGAGCGCAGCCGGACCTCGGCCGCCGCCTCGTCCAGAAGGTCTATCGCCTTGTCCGGCAGGTAACGGTCGGTGATGTAGCGGTCCGAGAGCTGGGCAGCGGCGATGATCGCCTCGTCGGAGATCTTGACGCGGTGGTGCGCCTCGTAGCGGTCCCTGAGGCCGAAGAGGATCCCCACCGACTCATCCACCGTGGGCTCGGTAACGAGCACGGGCTGGAAGCGGCGCTCGAGCGCCGGGTCCTTCTCGACGTGCTTGCGGTACTCGTCCAGCGTCGTAGCGCCGACGACCTGCAGCTCGCCGCGCGCGAGCGCGGGCTTGAGCATGCTCGAGGCGTTCACCGCCCCCTCAGCCCCGCCGGCCCCGACGATGCTGTGCAGCTCATCTATAAAGAGGATGATGTTCTTCTCCTCTTTCTGAAGCTCCTCGATCATCTGGCGCATGCGCTCCTCGAAGTCCCCGCGGAAGCGGGTGCCGGCCACCAGGCCGCCGACGTCGAGTGCCAGCACGCGCTTGCCCTTCAGGACCTCGGGGATGTCCTCGGAGACGATCCTCTGCGCGAGCCCCTCGACGATGGCGGTCTTGCCGACCCCCGGCTCGCCGATGAGCGCCGGGTTGTTCTTGGTGCGCCTGCTGAGAATCCTCACGACCCGCGCAATCTCCTCGGCGCGGCCCATTACGGGATCCAGCTCCCCGTCGCGCGCCAGCTGCGTCAGGTCGCGGGTGATCTGGTCTAGCACCGGGGTCCGGCTATCGCCCTGCGGGCCGCCGGGGAAACCCCCACCGGCCGCAGCGCCGGGCATACCGGGCTGCGAGCCCATCTGGGCGCCGCGCTGCTGCAGCAGACGGAGGATCTCCCGCCTCAGGGCCTCCGCGTCGCTCGCGCCATGCTGCTGCAGGATCCTGTAGGCGTTGCCGTCTCCCTCGCCGAGCAACCCGAGCAAGAGGTGCTCGCTTCCGACCTGCGCCGCGCCCATCTGCCGCGCGGCGCTGAAGGCGAGCTGCAAGGCCCGCTTCGCGCTCGGGGTGAAAGTGTAGACCTGATCCCCGGGGTCCGCCCGGAACTCGCGGAACTGCTGCCTCATCCCATCCACGTTCGCCCCGGCCCTCCGCAAGACCTCCGTCGCCACATTGTCGCCCGTCACCACTCCGGCGAGCAGGTGGTCGGTCCCGATGGCCGCCGTCGGGGTCGTGCCAGCCGATGCCTCGCGCGCACGCATGACCGCCTCCTGGGCCTCCCGGGAGAGCATCTCGAAGACGCCGCCCGAGCCCCCATGCTGCTGCTGCACCAGGTTCCGCAGCATCGCAAACGGGTCCACCCCACCCGAGCCACCAATCATGCCGAGCTCGCGCGCACACTGCGTGCAGAGGTACGCCGCCGGACGCCCTTCACCCGATTGCCCGAAGACCCGCACACTCGCCGGCCTCACCCCGCAGTTCTCACATATCATCCGTTTATGAGCCTCCTGTGTTTAAGATCCGAGGCCCCTGTCCTCTTCAAAGGGAGGGCCATGACCGGCTGAAATCTAAGCCTGTCACGCTCATATTTTATTACCGATGGGCGGTAGATCAAGGTAGCTTGAGAACCGCGCTTTTGTGGTAACAAGAAGAGGCTACGAGTTCTCGGCAGAGCGAGCAGCGGGAGGTTTAGAGGCGTGGAGGAGCGCAGTTTGGTAGGGCTCGAGGCGCGAGCTGTGGACGGGTCGGTGGTGGGCAGGATCTCCGAGGTCCTCGTCGACGAGGACTCGGAGGAGGTCACGCACGTCGTGGTGGAGCCCGACGAGGGCGAGCAGATGGAGGTCCCGATCACGGCGGTAACCCTCGACCCGGAGGTTGACTTCGCGACCTTCGAGGCCGACCGCTCGGACGAGGAGGAACATCTCGTGACGGAGCCCCTGAGCCCGGAAGAGACTGAGGAGGACTGGGAGGACGAGACCTACACCCCCGACTCCGGCTACCCGCGCAACGACGCGTTCGTAAACCCGGAGACCGGGGAAGAAGAGGTGGACCCTCGCCTGGAGGACAACGAAGGACTCGAAGACGACGTGCGGGACCTTATCGTGGATACGGGTCTCGAGGTCCGCTCTGCGCAGGACGGTGTGGTGGAGCTAGGCGGGTCGGCTACTACGCAGGAGGACCTCGAGGAGGTCATAGCGGATATCATGGGCCTCGACGAGGTGCGGGAGGTAGACTCCTCGGAGGTGGAGGTTGGGTAGACGGTATAAGCCCCGGGCAAGCAGGCGCAACTTCACCGAAGCGCGCCACGGAGACGTTCTTCCGGCAGGGGTCCACGCTAACGGCTTCGTTCTCGGCACCATCATCGCTATCCGGGCCAATATCGCGCTCTTGGAGGCCTGCTACATCCCCTAAAAGGGTGAGAGACCAACGAAACGCTCGAGAGTCCGAAACCTCTATCAGACTGGCTCGTCGCGGGGCTCCACCAGGACCTCGTTGACGGCGACGTGCTCCGGTTGGGAGAGCGCGTAGACTACCGACGCGGCGACGTCTTCGGGCTCCAGGACGCGAGCGCCGCTCGGTTGCCCGTAGAGATCCAACGCCTCCGGGTCCTCGCTCATCTCCACCAGGTCGGTGGCGACGTTGCCAGGCTGGACGGTAGTCACCTTGATCCCGGTGCCAGCCGTCTCCAGCCGCAGGCCCTGGGAGAGCGCCTCGACGAAGAACTTGCTCGCCGAGTAGACCGCCAGGCCCGGAAACACCTTTCGACCGGCGTCCGAGGAGATGGTCACTATGTGCCCCCGGCCCCGCCCGAGCATCGCCGGAAGCACCGCCCCCACGCAGTTAAGCGTCCCCTTGCAGTTCACCTCGACGGTCCGATCCCACTCCTCCTCGCGCACGTTTTTCATCAGGGTGTAGTACATGACGCCCGCGCAGTTGACGAGGATGTCCACGGGCCCGAGCTCTTCCTCGGCGCGGGAGACAAGAGACCTCACCTGATCGCGATCCGTGACGTCGACCGGGTGGACGAGGCTCCTCGCGCCGTCTTTGAGCCCGGTCTTCACCTCCAGGAGGGCGCCGCGCCGGCGCGCGGCGAGCGCGACGCGGGCCCCATCGCGGGCGAGCACCCGCGCCACAGCCGCGCCGATGCCGCTCGAAGCCCCTGTTACCACCGCGACCCTGTCCCGCAAGGTCTCGCCGGTCACATCGACGTCTGGCGTCCGCCGGAGAGTGCCGGGGGGGTCCGGATCCAGCCCCGCTCTGCGAAGTAACGCGCGTACCTCTCGAGGAGCCTGGCGTCGACGGCGGGCCGCTTGAGTCCGCTGCCCTCGAGAGCAAGCTGCGTGTTGCGGTCGTCGTAGGTGTTGTCGTCCCGGATCTCGTGCTCCCCGGACGTCGCTGCGCCCAGTACGCTGCCTACGACGTCGTCCCGCTGCGACGACTCGCGCTGCGCTTCCAGCCACTCGGCATAAGGGAGCGGGCCGGTATCGTAACCCATATCTGCCAGCCACGAGAAGACCTCGGAGGCCGGCACGGGGTCCGGGTCGGCGAGGTGGAACGCGCGTCCGGGCGTGCCTGACTCGGCGGCGAGGTGGCAGATCGCCTCGGCGACGAAGTCCACGGGCGTCATCTCCATGCGCCAGCCCTCGATCTCGGGCGTACGCCCGATGCGGAGCGACTCGGCTATGAGCGCACCGAGGAAGTCCCTGGGGTTGGAGGCCCCGGTGACGCTGTGTCCCGAGATGTTCCCCGGACGGTATACATAGACCGGCAGGCCGCGCCCGGCGGCCTCCCACACCAGCCTCTCGGCAACCCACTTGGACTGCCCGTAGCCATCCTCGAGAGCGTCCGGCAGGGTGTCGATATCCACGTCTTCCTCGCACAGGCCGTGGCCTGCCGGAAAGATACCGTTCGTCGAGACGTAGTGGAGCGGCTTCGTGCCGTGCAGGCAGGCCAGGCGCAGGACCTCGCGCGTCCCGCCCACGTTGGCAGGGGCGAGCGCCCCGTAAGGGTAGACCAGGTTCACGACCGCGCCGGCGTGGATCACCACGTCCACCTCGCGCGCCAGAGAGTCGAAAGTCTCCCCGGTCATGCCGAGCAGGGGCTCTCCAAGGTCGCCCGCTACCGGGATGATGCGTGCCAGGTCTTCCTCGGTTGGCCGGAGCCTGTAGCGCCGCAGGTTGTCGCGGATAGGGCCTGTGACATCCGGGTCTTCCCGGGGACGCACGAGGCAGTAGATCTGCGCGTCCGTCCGCCGGAGCAGCGCGTCGAGCAGGAACGCGCCGAGGAAGCCGGTCGCGCCCGTCAGGAAGAGGCTTCGAGCGTCACGCAGGGAGGTGGCATCCCCGGCCGCTTCCGGGCCGATGTCGGGGTCGAGCACGGCCTCCGCGCGCAGATCCGGCCCCGCGGAACGTTGGGCCCCGTCGCGCTGGAGGGCCTCGATCCGGTCGCACAGCCCCCCGACCGTGGGGTCCTCGAGGAAGGCTCCCATAGAGACGTGCACGCCGAAGGCATCCTCGACCTGGCCCGAGAGCTGTGCCGCCGCCAGGGAGTGCCCGCCGAGGTCGAAGAAGTTGTCGTCCGGGCGCACCTCACCCCTCTCCAAGCGCAAGACGTCCTCCCACGCCCGCGCGAGAAGGGCCTCCTTCTCGGACCGGGACGCGTCCGCGGAGAGGTTGCGCACCGGCTCCTCCGCCTCTGAGGTGCTCGGTGCGACGCGCGCCGGGGGATCAGGCAGCCGTTCGCGGTCCACCTTGCCGGAGACATCGTGCAGCGGGAGAGCCTCCAGCTCAACGAAGGTCGCGGGGATCGCGTAGTGCGGGAGGCTCTCCTGCAGACGGCGCCTGAGCTCCGGGCTGCGGCCGGTTGCGGGGTCGAGGTTCCAGCCGGCGCAGCGCTCTCCACGCTCGTCTTCGTAGGAGGGTACCAGGTAGGCGATGAGACGCTTGTCCTCGCCCTCACTCCCGTCAGCGACCACGACGCACGCTCTAACGGCCAGGTTCTCCTCGACCGCAGCCTCTACCGCCCCCAGCTCGACGCTGTAGCCCCGGATCTTGACCATGAAGTCCGTGCGGCCCAGGATCTCGAGGTTGCCGTCAGGCAGGATCCGCGCCTTGTCCCCGGTACGGTACGTGCGAGCGCCTTCTTCGGGTGAGAACGGGTCGGGGGGGAAGCTCTCCTCCGTCTTCTCCGGCAGGTTGACGTAGCCTCGCGCCAGGCACTCGCCGCCGACGAAGAGCTCGCCGGCCTCCCCATCCGGCACCTTGCGCCCCTGTTCGTCCACTACGTACAGCCGGTCCGGGTTCATGGGACGGCCCACGGGACAGTACGTCGAATGGGGGCTCTCTGAGAGCTCCCGCAGGTCACCTGCGGCCACCTCGTGCGTCTCGCTGCAGCTGTACACGTTGAGGAGGCGGGTCCCGGGGAGCAGGCTCAGGGCGCGCCGCGCCAGGGTGCGGGTTACCACCTCGCCGTTGAGCCAGAGCACCCGCAAGGAAGATAGCCTCTGCGCGAGGCCTGGTCCGCTCGCGTCGAGGACCGTCTCGAGCAGGGAGGGGGTGATCAGGGTCTCCGAGATCGCGTACTCCTCCAGAAAGCGGATCAGAGCCCGGGGGTCGTAGATGACGTCGTCGGGGATGACCACGGTTGTCGCGCCGCGCAGGAGAGGGCGGAGCATCTCCCAGATAAAGAAGACGTTGCACCCCACCCTGTCCCCCGGACCGTAGTCGCTGAGCCCGAAGCGCCACAGGTACGAGCGAACCGCCGCCCGGTGCGGGTTGGCTATACCTTTTGGCCTGCCCGTAGTCCCCGAGGAGTACGACACGAAGGCCAGGTCGTCCTGATCTGCGGGAGACGGGCCTTTGTTCCCCGAACCCTCGATGCCCATCTCCCACCCCTCGTCCATGCAGAGACTCGACGTCCCCTCGGGCAGGTTCTCCGCGTAGCGCTCCTGCGTCAGGACCACGCGGGGCCGCGAGTCGTCGATGACGTCAGACAGCAGAGCGGGCGGGTAGGCCAGCTCCAGCGGGAGGTACGCACCCCCCGCCTTCAGGGCCGCCAGGCACGCGACAACGTACTCCACTCGCCGCTCCATGTAGACGCCGACGAGCTCGTCGGCGCCGATCCCGGCGTCCCTGAGGTAGGAGGCGAGGAGATCCGCACTCCGGTCGAGCTCCTCGTAGGTGAGCCTGGTGCGTGTATCTTCGAGGGCCGGCGCCGAGGGCGAGAGCCTCGCCTGCTCCTCGAAGAGCTCGTGCAGGCACAGATCCGTCTGTTGCATGCTCGCTTCTCTATCCACCGGAATCCGGGTCCAGAGCCCTGCTCTGCTGGGGTGCGGGCGCGCCCGTCGGGCGGCTCGCCGCCCTCTCCGGCTCCGGCGCCATACCCGGCAAGGACTCGCTGCGCAACTCCTTGAAGGTCGACCAGCACAGCCCGATCATGACGAGCACGAACGGCGCTGCGGATATGATGGCCGCCGTCTGCAACCCTTCGAGACCACCGGCCAGGAGACAGATCGCAGCGGCGGCGCCCGTGAGGACCCCCCACACGACGACGATAAGGCCCCCTGGATTCAGGACGCCCCTGGATGAGAGCATGCCCATAACCACCGAAGCCGCGTCCGCCCCGCTGATAAAGAACAGCGCAACCAGTACGACGGCCAGCAGCGACATGACGGCTGCCAGCGGGAACTGGTTCAGGGTGGCGAACAGCGCTACCTCAGGCCCCTGGCCTACGGCGTCTGCGATGTTCCCTACCCCGCGGAGCTCCAGGTTGATGGCCGTCCCTCCGAGGACGGCGAACCAGACGAAGCTGACCACGCTCGGGATCAGGAGCACCCCGACGACGAACTCCCGGATTGTGCGCCCGCGGGAGATGCGGGCTATGAACGTGCCCACGAACGGGGTCCAGGAGATCCACCACGCCCAGTAGAAGATGGTCCAGGTGGCCAGCCACGAGTCGCTGCTGAAGGCCCCCGACCTGAAGCTCATCGGGACGAGGTTCGCCAAATAACCGCCGAGCGACTCGACGAAGGTGTTGAGGATGAATACCGTCGGCCCCAGCACGAACAAGAACAGGACCAGGATGATCGCAAGGACCATGTTGGTGTTGGAGAGCCACTGTATCCCGCGATGTACCCCACTGACCGCCGAGACGACGAAAGCCCCCGTCAGCACGGCGATGATGATGATCGCCACCGGTACCGTATTGGGCACGTCCCACACGTAGTTCAGCCCGCCGTTGATCTGCAGGGCACCAAGCCCCAGCGAGGTGGCCGAGCCAAAGAGCGTCGCGAAGATCGCCAGAATGTCTATGGTCTTGCCCGCCGCACCATCGACCCTGTCTCCCAGAAGCGGACGAAACGCCGCGCTGATCAGGTTCGGCCCGCCCTTGCGGAAGGTGAAGTAGGCGATGGCGAGACCGACCACGGCATACATCGCCCAAGGGTGAAACGCCCAGTGGAAGTAGGAATACTCCATCGCTACCTCGGCGGCATTCTCCGTACCAGCCTTCGCTAGACCGTGCGGCGGTGCAGTGAGATGCGAGATTGGCTCGGCGACCCCGTAGAACATGAGCCCGATCCCCATCCCCGCGCTGAACATCATGGCAACCCACGACGCCGTTCGGAACTCCGGCTCCTCATCGTCGCCGCCTAACCGTATCCTGCCGTAGCGGGAGAAGGCCAGGAAGATCGCAAAGCCCAGAAAACCGAACGATGCCAGTATGAATACCCAGCCAAAGCTGGCTATCAACCAGCCCAGAGCCGCCGAAGCGACCGCGGCCAGGTTGTCCGTGAAGAACACACCCCACAAGATGAACAATATCGAGATAGCTAGAGAGATCCAGAACACACCCGGATCTATCGTCGAGCCCGCAGACCTGCGCATAGTCTCCTCCCCTGCCTTTTGCTCAAGTAACACAGCATTGCTCAGGTGTTGCTCTGTCGCGACAGAACGTCGCCAGAGAAGCGCCGTGGACCACGCTCCGGTCGAGGACCGAGGAGCGAAGCAGCCCGGAAAACGTTGGCGAACATACTACCCGTACCAGACGCTCGTGCTACCTATTATTTCGAAGATTTGATTAAGATAGCGTTAAACTTTGTTAAGAAGCGGGGTTTCTGGCGGGGTGGGGAGCACGGCACACGGCGGCGTGCTCCCCTTGCGGAATATCTCAGAAGTAACCCATGACCTCCTGCACGCCCAGGAATGCGAAGAGCAGCAGCGAGAGGACGAGGACTACGTTCGCGACTATCCCGTTGCGGTGTTCGGGGGCGACACGGCTGGAGTTCAGGAGCCAGAGAAGCGTTATCGACAGGAAGGGCATGAACAGGGCGCCCATAGCCGCGTAGACGATAATCAGGAGGACCGGCTCACCGAAGAAGAGCAGTAGCATGGAGGGGAAGCTGATCCAGACCAGCATCGCCCGGAAGTAGACGCTCTTCTCGGAGAGGTACTCCTCGGCCCGCTCATCCGGCACGTCGCGAGAGGTCCGCACCGAGTCGGCGAAGAGGTAGGCCGAGCCGTTCCAGGCCCCGACTATCGAGCTGGTCGCGGCGGCCCAGAAGCCTATGAGGAAGAGCCAGCGGGCGACGACGCCGAAGCGCTCCTGTATCGGGTCTGCGAGCGCCACGAGCCCCTCCTCCCCGCTGATACCCTCGCCGCCGGCGAAGAGAAGCTCCGCGCCGACTACCAGCATCGCCACCATGAACAGGGCGGTCAGGGCGTAGCCGACGATCAGGTCCAGGCGCATCATGGGGATCCAGGAAGGAGAGCCCCAGCCGCGTTCGCGCACCCAGTAGTTGTAAGAGGCGAGCGTGAAGGTCGCGCCCACACCGCCGATCAGGGCGAGAACGGAGAGCAGGGAGCCCTGGGGAAACTCCGTCGGCACGATTCCGCGGGCAAGCTCACCGAGGTTCGGGGCGAGCAGGATCGCCAGGCCGATGATGGTGATGAACATCAGGGCGATGAAGAACTCCATCACCCGCTCGAAGAGCTTGTAGCGGCCGGTCATGCAGACCGCGAAGCCGAAGATGCCGTGCAGTATGGCCCAGGCCCAGAGTGGCAGGATCGGGAACATCGCGGTGAACGCGAGGGCGGAGGCCGACATAGCAGCCGCCCCGAAGACGAAGGTCAGGATCAGGAGGTAGACCACGAAGAAGCCGCTAACGAAGCGCCCGAGCGAGCGCCAGCCCTTGAGGATGGTGTAGCCGGTCGCCATGTACCAGCGTCCGATCCCCTCGGTCAGGTAGAACTTGATAAGCGCCCCGACGAGGATGGCCCAGAGGAAGATCGTGCCGTACACCGTGCCGGCATTCAGGGAGGAGACCATATCCCCAGCCCCCACGCCGGTCGCCGCCATGATCAGGCCCGGCCCTACGATCCGCAGCCGGCTCCCGAATGTCCTCGGAGCCTCCGTCGAGCGTCCGTCTGCCACGTCGGCCATGGGTCCCCTCCCCAGTAGCTTCCCTCGATACATTAGACATTATTCGCGCTCCGAACACAATGGTCCGACCAGGG
>DASTQK010000018.1:0-14049 GCA_035761765.1 Rubrobacteraceae bacterium | reverse complement strand
AGGTGGCTGGAGTTCTCGACGTCGAGCCCCGCTATCTCGAGTACCTCGCTCACCGAGGCCCCTATCGGCGCCTCGTAGACCTTTGTGTCCATCTCCTCGCCGTAGACCGTGAAGAACTTCGTGGTGAGGGGCTTCCCCAGGAAGAGCGCGTTGTAGATGTTGAACAGGGTCTCCGAGTTGTTGACTATGATGCCGACGTCGGGCGGCATCCCCGGGCGCCTGGACCCGTCGGGGTTATCGACGAACCGGGGCACCCTGGTGTCGGTCGCGTGCTTGACGAGGGTCTTCTCCTCACCCAGGGCGTACGTGTTCGGCACGTAGCGTATGTCGTAGATGCCGTCGGCGGCGTGCTCGGCATAGTCGGCGAACCACTCCCGGTCCTTCTCGTGGACGCCCAAAGAGATCTGCTCGAACTCGAAGATGGCCTTCATGGCCTCCAAAACCTGGAGGAACTCCTCAAGGTACACCTTGTGGAGCAACTTGTCCCCCCAGTAGCCGGGCTCGCTCTCGGTGGCGTTGACGATCAGGTGCGGCTGAGCGCTCTTGTACTTGAAGTAAGTCGGGAAACCACCACCCCCCGCGCCGACGATGCCGGCCTGGCGCATGACCTCCACGGCCTCCTCAGCGCTCAGGGCCTTTACTTCTTTGAGGCTGCGTTGCTCGATCTCGGCCACTCCTCTCTCCTACAAGTGCCGTCCGACTAGTTGACCTCGACGCCTGGCGCAGTCTTCGAGTAGTCGAACTCGGCGGCCTTGGTGATGTAGTGTTGCATCTCCTCGGGAACCTCGTCGTCGGGGTAGATGGCTTCGACCGGGCACTCGGGCATGCACATGGAGCAGTCGATGCACTCCTCGGGGTTGATCAGATAGTGGTCCCCCTCATCGTAGATGCAGTCAACAGGGCACGCACTCACGCATGCGGTGTTCTTCGTGCCGATACACGCTTCGGTAATAACGTAGGCCACTACCGTTCCTCCTCCATCATCCTTGCGCCGGTGCCAAGTGACGGCGCGACCCTGATGTTCCCGGTCCAGGGCTAGTCTAGCAAACGATGTCGACGAGATGCGTTGAGCTCAGGCAAGAGAATGGACTCGTTGCCCCGACGCCAAGCCCGGCGAAAGGGCGGCTAAGCGCTATTTGCTACTCTTAGTAGCAACTTGAAAGTTGTTCGCTGCGAGGGTATATTTCGGTCGGTTACCGGGAAGAAAGGCGTGATTTGACGCTTGGTCTGTTGCAACAGGAGGTCTCCTACGGGGCGGCTTACCTCTACGTGGGAATCTCCATGTTGATGATAACGGGCTTCGTCGCGAGCGTCCTGGTGCTGGCGCGTTTGATCTCTCCGGGCCGGCGTTCGGCTACCAAGGCCCAGAACTACGAGACCGGCGAGACGACGGTGACGGACCCCTGGCGTCCTTTCCCGGTCCGATACTACGTGTTCGCGCTGCTCTTCCTGATCTTCGACGTCGAGGCCGCCTTTCTCTATCCGTGGGCGGTCATCTATCGTGACCTCGGCGTGTATGGATTCTTCGAGATGGTTATCTTCGTGCTCATTCTGGGCGTAGGCCTGGCCTATGCCTGGAAGAAGGGGGCCCTCAAATGGGTGTGATGCAGCAGTTCAACGAGCCGAACGTCCTTACGACGAGTTCGGACAAGCTCTTCAACTGGGCGCGCAAGAACTCGCTCTGGCCCTTGCAGTTCGGGCTGGCGTGCTGCGCGATAGAGATGATGTCCACCGGGATGGCGCACAACGACCTCGACCGTTTCGGGGCAGGGTTCTTCGCGGCCTCTCCGAGGCAGGCTGACGTCATGATCGTCTCGGGGACCGTCTCCACCAAGATGGCCGAGCGGATGACCAGGCTCTACGAGCAGATGCCGGAGCCCAAGTGGGTCATAGCGATGGGGGCGTGTGCTATCAGCGGCGGCCCGTTTCTGGACGGGTATTCGGTCCTCATGGGTGCTGACCGGGTCATACCCGTGGACGTCTATGTGCCGGGGTGCCCGCCCAGACCCGAGGCGCTCATCTTCGGCATCATGACGCTCCAGAAGAAGATAGAGCGCGACCGGCAGGTAGGCTACGAGAAGCCGATGCCCGCGCTCGTGAACGAGGACGGCTCCATAAACGAGTACCTGCCCGAGCGCGAGTACCAGCAGATCAGCGAGGGCAAGGCTCCGCGCTTCGAGAACATAAGGCCCCTCAAGCGCACCTACGTCTTCGAGCGCAAGGGCATGCCGCCAGCCGCCCAGACTGACGTGGGCTGGATCCCCAAGGAGGTCAAGAAGAAGCTCAAGGAGAAGGAGCGCGCCGAGAAGGCTGCTAAGGAGAATGGCGGAGCCGGGGCCGAAGGCAAGGCCGAAGAGCCCGCCGATTCCAAGGGGACGGCCTGAGATGGCCCTGACGCTGCCGGAGGGAAACCTGGGAACGCGCCTCGAGCGCTACCTGGAGGGGCTGCGCAACCGCCACGGGCTCGAGGAATCGGGGATAGAAGGCGACGTGGTACGGGTCGTCGTAGACTCCGAGTCCGTGCCGGCCGTGCTGGCGACGGCGCGGGAGGAGTTGGGAGTTCTGCACCTCTCCTTCATCACGGTCGTGGACAGGGAGGGCTCCTTCGAGCTGACTTACGAGCTCGTGGACTTCCGGGGGGCCCGCGTGAGGGTCAAGACCGTCGTGCAGGGCACGGAGCCCGTCGTTCCCACGGTAACCAACATCTACCCGACGGCGAACTGGCACGAGCGGGAGGCCTACGATATGTTCGGAGTCGCCTTCAGGGGGCACCCCGACCTCAGGCGGACCTACATGTGGCAGGACCACTTTGACCACCACCCGCTCCTGAAGAGCTTCGAGATCAGCACCAAGCGTACGTTCGAGGGATTGAGGTAGAGATGCTTGGCGAGGAACGCCGCGTAGAGCACCACAGCGCCCTGACCGAGCCAGCAACGGTCCGGCTCATCAACCCGGACGTTCGGGACGAGTTCGGACTCGAGACCATAGACATGAATATGGGTCCCCAGCACCCCGCCATGCACGGTCTCTTGAGGCTCATCCTCGAGCTCGACGGGGAGACCGTGGTGCGGTGCGACCCCGTCATGGGGTATCTGCACCGCTGCCAGGAGAAGATCGCCGAGAACCGCATGTACCCAGCGGTCATCCCCTTGACCGACAGGCTCGACTACTTCGCCAACATGCACAACGAGCACGGGTACGTACTCGCCGTCGAGGACCTGCTCGATGTTGAGATACCGCCGCGGGCCGAGTACATCCGGGTCCTCATGTGCGAGCTCATGAGGCTCGCGAGCCACATCCCCTCCATCGGGTTCCTGTTGCTCGAGCTCGGGGCATTCACGCCCATCCTCTACGCCTTCAGGGAGCGGGAGCGCATACAGAGCATCTTCGAGGCCGTTACGGGCGCGAGGATGATGTTCCATTACATCAGGATCGGCGGGGTCAAGGCTGATCTGCCGCCCGATATACCGGAGAAGATCTGGCGCTTCGTCGAGGGGCTGGAGCAGAACTTCCAGAGCGACTTCGTGGACCTCATCGAGGGGAACGAGATCTTTATCTCCCGCACGCGCAACGTGGGGAAGATGACGCAGGAGCAGGCTGTGGAGATGGGTCTGACCGGTCCGCCGCTGCGGTGTACCGGCGTCGACTTCGACGTCCGGCTCGACTACCCGTACAGCGTCTACCCGGAGCTGAAGTTCGACGTCATAACCGACACGGGCGGGGACGTGGAGGCTTCGTACCGGGTTCGGATCGCGGAGTGCCTGGAGAGCATCAAGATCATCAAGCAGTGCCTGGAGAAGATGCCGGAGGGCGCGGTGATGGCGGAGATGGGACGCCGCATCCGCCCGCCCGAGGGCGAGGGCTTCGGGCGCGTCGAGAGCCCGCGGGGCGAGTTCGCGGTGCACGTCGTCTCCGACGGCTCGGACACGCCCTACCGCGTGCACTACCGCGACCCGAGCTTCGTCAACATGCAGCTCTTGCAGGAGATAGTGCCGGGCCACTACCTGCCGGACATCATGCCCATCATGGGCCTCGTGGATCCCGTCTCCGGCGGGTGGGACAAGTAGTGGGGACGGTGCTCCAGTACCTGAACCAGGAGCCGATCAGGTTCCTCGTCTCCTTCGGGCTGGTGCTCTTTCTCGTGCTCAACCTGGCGGCCGTCCTGACGATGGCCGAGCGGAAGGTCTCCGCCTACATCCAGCTGCGCTACGGGCCGAACCGGGTGGGACCGCGCGGGCTATTGCAGCCTGCGGCAGACGTGTTCAAGCTGTTCACCAAGGAGAACGTATCCCCGGGCCGCTCTGACCTGTGGGTCTTCCTGGGCGCGCCGATCGCCATGTTCCTGCCTGCGGCGCTCGTGTGGCTCGTCATACCGTTCGCCCCCGACGCGGTTATGGCGGACCTCAACGTTGGGATCCTGTTCTTCATAGCGGTAACGTCGATCGGGGCTCTGGGCGTGGTGATGGCTGGTTACGGCAGCCGTTCGACGTTCTCGCTGCTCGGGGCTCTAAGGGGTGCTGCGCAGATGATCTCTTACGAGGTGCCGCTAATTCTGAGCCTTCTCGGGGTCGTCATGCTCGCGGGGAGCCTCTCGTTCGTGGACGTTGTCAACGCGCAGGGGAACACGTTCTGGACCTGGTACTTCCTGCCGCTCTTCCCCATGTTCATCACGTTCTACGTGGCCGGCATCGCCGAGGTCAAGAGGGTCCCCTTCGACCTGCCGGAGGGGGAGAGCGAGATCGTCGGCGGGTTCATGATCGAGTACTCGGGGATGACCTGGGCGCTGATTCAGGCTGCCGAGTTCGCCTCGATGGGATTGATGAGCGCGATCACCGCGACGCTCTTCCTCGGCGGCTGGCAGCCGCCGTTGCCGTTTCTGGATCTGGGAACCTTCAACTGGGTCTGGTTCGGGCTCAAGACCGCTCTTATCATGTTCACCTTCCAGTGGATCCGGTGGAGCGTCCCCAGATTGAGGATGGACCAGCTCATGGACTTCGGCTGGAAGGTGCTCGTCCCGCTGACGCTGATCTATCTCTTCGTCGTCGCCGCAGCTATGCTCGTCTTTTAGGAGGTTTTGTAGAGTGCCGCAGGTAGGCCAGGGGATTTTGAAGGGGATGGGGGTTACCCTCAGACACCTTTTGGGGCAGAAGATCACACGCCAGTACCCCGAGTACAAACGCCCGCTGCCGGAACGCAGCCGCGGGATGCTGACCGTAGACATGGACCGGTGCATCGCGTGCCTGCAGTGCATGAGGATCTGCCCTGACCACTGTATCTCCATCGAGCAGGAGAAGCGGGACGCCGACGGCTCTGGCAAGGCGAAGCCCTACCCCGTTGGCTTCGTGATCGACGACTCGCGCTGCATGTACTGCTCGCTGTGCGTCGAGGTCTGCCCGGTCAACTGCATCTACCACACCGAGGAGTTCGAGGCCCAGGCCTACAATAGACTTGAGCTCGCGAGGCAGTTCGGCGAGCGGCCAGTGGACCCCACCGTGGACCCCAAGCCAACCGTGAAAAAGAAGAAGAAGCCCACCGGGGAAAAGGCTCCCAAGACCGTAGAGCGTCCCAGAACCGGAGAGGCCGGGGCGGTTTGACCGCCGCGTTCGCTTTCCTGGCCGGGATGACGCTCGTCTCGGCGCTCGGGGTGGTGCTCAGCCGCAACGTCGTGCACTCGGCGCTGTTCATGTCCGGGTCTTTCCTGGCGGTAGCCGGGTTCTTCGTGATGCTCAACGCCCCGGCGCTCGCGGCCTTCCAGGTGCTCATCTACGTCGGTGCGGTGACGGTGGTGATCCTGTTCGGGATCATGTTCACCCAGAAGCCGCAGGTCAGACGTTACCGCACGATCATCAACCGCCAGAGCTGGGGGGGCTTCCTGGTAGCGGCCGGCGTCGGCGCCTTCCTCGCCTACGTCCTCGCCAGCGAAGACTGGGGTTCGACGGGCGCCGGCAACGGCCCGCGCGACGTTGCGGGCTTCGGGCGGGACCTGCTCGGCGTGAGCGCAGGTTCGGAGATCTTCGTGCTCCTCTTTGAGGTCGCCTCGGTGTTGCTCCTCGTCGCCATAGTCGCGGCGATCGTCATCAGCCGCCGCAAGGTGGGCGAGGGCGTAGATCGGGGGGTGCGCGAGTAATGCCTCAGATACCACCGCAAGTTCAGCAGTTCATAGATGCCCTGATAGCGGCCCCGCCGCTCGAGGGCTACCTGGTGGTCGGGGCTATCCTGTTCGCCATCGGGGCGTGGGGGGCCTTGGTCAGGCGCAACGCGGTCGTGGTCTTCATGTGCGTGGAGCTCATGATCAACGGCGTCAACCTTACCCTTGTAGCTTTCGCCGATTATCTGCCGAACGCAGGGGGCCTGGGGGTGAGCTACGCGGTGCTCGTCATCGCTATCGCCGCCGCGGAGATCGCGGTGGGTCTTGCTATAGTTCTCGCCGTGTTCAGGACGCGCCGGACCGTGAACGTGGACGAAGTCACCTCGATGAGGGGCTAGAAGGGGTTAGATGCAGACCGTCGGCCAACAGCTGATCATCGCGGCCATCCCGATCCTACCGGCGCTGGTCTTCTTCGCACTGGCTCTCCTCGGCCGCCTCTTGAAGGAGAACGCCCAGTACGTCGCGATCCTCGGGGTTACAATCTCGCTGGTCTTCTCCGTCTTCGCGCTCCTGTACGTGGCTGGGATCATCCCGGGCGGCGGGGCGCCCATCGAGTTCGCGGTGAACTGGATAGACCTGGGGGAGGGTGGATCCTTCTCGATGGGGGTCTACATCGACGGGCTGGCGGCGGTCATGCTCGTCGTCGTGTGCTTCGTGAGCCTCATGATCCAGCTCTACTCCGGGGGATTTATGGAGGGCGACCAGCGCTTCGCCTGGTATTACGCCGTTCTCAACCTGTTTACCGCCTCGATGCTCGGGCTGGTATTGGCGCCGAACTTTATCGAGCTGTATGTATTCTGGGAGCTGGTGGGCCTGTGCTCGTACCTCCTGATCGGGCACTGGTTCGAGAAGCCTTCTGCCCGCGACGCCGCCCTGAAGGCATTTATCGTTACCCGGATAGGCGACGCGGCGCTGTTCGTCGCGATTATTATCTTCTGGGCCCAGACGGGTACGACCTCCTTCGAAGGGATCTCCGAGGCGGCACAGGCCGGCTTTATAGGTGGCTCGCTGTTCACCGCGGCGGTAGTGCTCGTCTTTGTCGGGGCAGTAGGCAAGAGCGCGCAGTTCCCGTTGCACGTGTGGTTGCCGGACGCGATGGAGGGTCCGACGCCGGTCTCGGCCCTGATCCACGCGGCTACCATGGTCGCGGCGGGCGTGTACCTCGTCGCCCGCACCTACGATATCTTCGTCCAGAGCGAACAGGCGATGCTCGTCGTGGCGTACATCGGCGGGTTCACGGCGCTCATGGCAGCGACGATGGCCCTCGTCAAGAAGGACATAAAGCGGGTCGTGGCCTACTCGACGGTCTCCCAGCTCGGGTACATGATGCTGGCACTCGGGATCGGCTCCTACACAGCCGGTATCTTCCACCTGTACAATCATGCCTTCTTCAAAGCGCTCCTGTTCCTGTGCGCGGGCAGCATCATCCACGCGATGGACTCCTACAACCTCTTCGAGATGGGGGGACTGAGGCACAGGATGCCCATCACGTTCTGGACGATGGTGATCGCGGGCCTCTCTCTGGCGGGGATCTTCCCCTTCGCGGGCTTCTGGTCGAAGGACGCGATCGTGGCCTCCGCCTATGACGAGCACTACTACGTCCTGTTCGGGATGGCTCTGATCACGGTGTTTTTGACCGCGTTCTACATCTTCCGCGCGATCTTCCTCGCCTTCACCGGCGAGCCCCGGAGCGGGGGAGCGCGGGCGGCTGCGGAGTCGCCGGGGATCATGGTCGGCCCGATGGTGATCCTTGCCTTTCTCTCGGTGGTGAGCGGCTGGGTCGGCATACCGGAGGGCTTCGGGATACCAGTACCCGACTACTTCGCGGAGTTCGTGGCGCCGAGCGGGTTCGCCCGCGAGACGCTCGGCCTGGAGCCGCATCCGTTCAGCCTGCTGATGGCGGCGATCTCGGTGGGCGCGGCGCTCTTCGGGATCGGGCTGGCCTACGCGCTCTACGTCCAGCGGCCTGAAAGAGCGGACGCTCTCTCGCGCCGGTTCTCAGGCCTCTACACCTTCCTGGATAAGGGCTGGTACTTCGACGCGCTCTACGGCGCGACGTTCGTGCGGGGCGCGATGTACGTCGGCCGTCTCCTGCGCGGGTTCGACCGCGAGGTCCTCGTCGGCGGGCTCACCGGCGGGGTGGGCCGCCTGGTCTCCGGGTTCGGGGAGGTGCTCCGGAGGCTGCAGACCGGCGGGGTGCAGAACTACGCGCTGTTCATCTTGCTCAGCGTTCTCATCATCGGGGTCATCGTCGGGGCGCAGTACGCATTCCTCGTCTTCGCCCTCATCGTGGTTGCTACGGCCGCCGCCTTCGCCGTGGGGTCGAGACTGTGATAACCACGATAACGATCCTCATCCCACTGCTCGGCGCGATCCTGATATTGCTCCTGCCTGACGAAGCGCGCCTGGTACGTTACGCGGCTCTGGGCGTCTCCGCCATGCCACTCCTGCTCGCGACGTACATCTACTTCGCCTTCGGGGACAACCTCGACGCGGCGGCGCTCTCGCAGGACGTAACCTGGATCGAGTCCCTCAACGTGGGCTACCGGGTCGGTCTCGACGGTCTGGGCTTCGGGATGTTCTACCTCACGGCGCTCCTGACCCTCATAGCAGTCGTCGCTTCGTGGGACGTGGGGGTGAACCTCAAACAGTACTTTGCGATCCTCTTCGTCGCGGAGCTCGGGATGCTAGGGGTATTCGCTGCGCAGGACCTGATCATGTTCTACGTCTTCTTCGAGATTACGCTGATCCCGATGTACCTGCTGGTGGGGATCTGGGGCGACGAGAACAGGCGCCAGGCGGCGATCAGGTTCTTTATCTACACCTTCCTCGGCTCCACGGTTATGCTCGCGGGTTTCCTCGCCTTCGGTATCCTCGCCGGGAGCTACTCGATGGAGGCGCTGAACGCGGGCGGAGGGCTCTCGCGCACGGCCCAGATCGCCGTCGCCGCTCCGATTCTCTTCGGGCTCCTGATCAAGGTCCCCGCGGTGCCGCTGCACGGCTGGCTCCTCGCCGTCTACGTATCGAGCCCGACGAGTACGAACGTGGTACTCTCGGGCATCCTGCCGAAGCTCGGCACTTACGGTCTTATCCGGATAGCCATCCCTCTGCTACCCGAAGGGGTGGAGCCGTTCCTGCCGTACCTGGCCATCCTCGGCGTCGTGAACGTCCTCTACGGCTCGTTTGTCGCCTTCTTGCAGCCTGACCTGAAGGCGCTGGTGGCGTACTCCTCGATAGGGACTCTGGGTTTCATCCTGCTCGGGGCGGCTTCGGGCAACGCGGTCGGGCTCAACGGCGCGGTCTTCCAGCAGGTCTCGCACGGTCTCTACTCGGCGCTGCTCTTCATTCTGGTAGGTGTGATCGCCACCCGGACCGGGACGCGCCGGATCTCCGAGCTCGGTGGGCTCGCCGCTCGGATGCCGTGGGCCGGGGGCCTGCTGGCCCTTGGCGCTCTGGCGGCGATGGGCCTCCCGGGCCTCGCCGTCTTCGTCTCCGAGTTCATGAGCATCATGGGCGGCTACGAGGCATTCCCGGTGCAGGGGGTGCTGGCGGCTCTGGGCATAATCCTCTCTGCTATGTATCTGCTCTACATGCTGGCGCGCGTGATCTTCGGCCCGATCGAGCGGCCTGCCTACGAGGGGGTCAGAGACGCCGGCCCGGTCGAGATGGCTGCTGTCGTCCCGCTCGCCGTATTGCTGCTGGTGCTTGGCATCTTCCCGGCCCTGCTCGTCAACGTACAGCAGCCGGCAGTCGAAGCCGTCCTTAGCGCGATAGGGGGTAGCTAGTGGCTGTTACGGGTGGAACCTTCCTCGCGCTTCTCCCGGAGCTCGTGGCGACCGGGTTCCTGATCGTCGTCCTCATGGTCGGGGTGTTCGCAGACAGGAGCATGGGCCTGGTCGCGAGCCTGGCTGCGCTCGGCTCCCTGGCCGTGTTCGGGAGCGTGGCCGTGCTTCTGATCATCGGGTTCTCGGGGAGCTTCTTCGGCGGCGGGTTCGTCGTCGATAGTTTCGCGCTGTACTTCAAGCTCATAGTGGCTGGTTCGGCGTTCTTCGCGATCCTGGCCGCGGCTCGCTGGTCTGGGTATACGGGCGACGCTGGGGAGTACCTGGCGCTCATCCTCGCCGTCGTGCTCGGCTCGATCCTGCTCGTCTCGATGCGCGATCTCTTCGGCCTCTTTCTCGCCATAGAGCTCGCGACCATACCGTCTTACGCCATGGTCGCCTTCGACAGGAGCCGGCGCGAGAGCGCCGAGGGCGGGATGAAGTACCTGATCACCGGCGTCATAGCGTCCTCCGTCCTCCTCTACGGGATAGTACTGATCTACGGCGTCTCCGGCTCGGCGGAGCTCGCGGACGTCGCCCGAACTTTCTCCGCTGACCTCACCCCGGTCGCGGTGCTCGGCCTGGTGCTTCTGGTCTCCGGCTTCGCCTTCAAGGTCTCTGCCGCCCCCTTCCACTTCTGGACCCCGGACGCCTACCAGGGCGCGCCGACCAGCGCAGCAGCTTTTCTTTCCGTCGCCCCGAAGGCAGCGTTCTTCGCGATCCTGCTTCGCGTCCTCCTCGAGGGTATGCCAGAGGCCGCACCGACGTGGACTGCGGTCATGGCGTTCCTCGCCATCCTGTCGATGTTCGTCGGAAACCTCTTCGCGCTGAGACAACGCAACGTGCGGAGGATGCTCGCCTACAGCTCGGTAGCCCATTCAGGATATATCCTCGCGGCCTTCGCGGCTTTGCAGGGGCAGGCCCTACAGACGGCGTTCGAGGCGATCCTGATCTACTCCGCCGCCTACGCAGTGATGAACCTCGGGGCCTTCCTCGTCGTAGACCTCGTCGGCGAGGAGACCAAGAGCTTCAACGGCCTGATCAAGACCAGCCCGGCCGTCGCGTTGAGCATGCTGGTCTTTATGGCCTCGCTGGTCGGTATACCGCCCCTCTCCGGCTTCTTCGGGAAGCTGTGGATTATCATCGCGGGCGTCCAGTCCGGCTCGCTAGAAGTCTACGTGGTGGTCGGCGCCGTGGTTCTCAACAGCGTCCTCTCCGTCCCGTACTACTTCGGCATAGTCCGCAACATGCTCTTCGAGGAGCCCACCGGACCGGTCACCGCGAAGGATGGCTCCGGCGCCCTGAGGTTCTCCGTGTACGCCCTGGCCCTCGCCACCGCGCTGTTCGGGCTCCTGATCATCCCGCTCTCCACGCTGGCCCGGACCTCAGGGCTGCTGTAAGACCCCGACGAGCCTTAGCGGCTCCGTGTAGCGAGCCTGAACGGGGTGCCTCGCACGACTCGTTCCTGTATACTGCCGCTCGACACAATTGAGGTTGGGGGGGACCGTGCGTCGGCTCATACTCGCTCTGTCGGCGATATTTCTGTCTATGGGTCTTGTTCTTGCGGTCTCGATCGGCGCGCTGGAGGTTCCAGAGGCGGTCTCTGAGGAGCCTGCGGGCGGCGCACAGTACCTTGGCCCGGACTATGACGACCCCGAGCCGCGGCCGCCCGAAGTTCGAGTCCTCGAGCTGGGACCTGAGGTCTCTGAAGGCTCGGTACCGGAAGCGCGAGCACCTGCGGAGGCGATCTCGGCGATGGAGCCGCTCGAACCTTACTCGCAGGTCGTGGACGACTCCTCGAGGCGCCGGTTCTCGGCGCGAGGCTGGGAGGATGGCCCTGGGAGGTCGCTGAAGAACGCCAAAGACTACAGCTTCGCCCGGCCCGCGAAAGACACCGCCCCGGCACGGTACAGGGTGAAGATACCCGCCACCGACAGGTACACCGTCTACGCTCGCTGGCCCGCCGCCAGAGCGAACAACGCCGCGACACGCTTTGGCGTCAGGACCCCCTCAGGTGTCAGGTGGACCGCAGTGGACCAGCGCAGGGACGGCGGCATCTGGATGAGGATCGGCGCCTACCGGATAGAGGCTGGCAACCGCTACGCCGTGCGCATCTCGGGACGCTCGAAGGCCGAAGGCCGGTTGGTCGCGGATGCCGTGATGGTCGTCAGGGGGACGCAGATGACGCCCCGGGGCGCAGAGGCCCAGAGAGAAGAGCCCGTAGGGGCGCAGGGCACGGGCCACGACGTGGTCCGGGAGGCGAGGAGCCACATTGGCACCCCCTACAGGCACTCGCCCCCGGAGCCCTGCCAGGCTCACCGGTCGGAGGACTGCTCCTGCCTTACTAGCATAGTCTTCGACCAGATGGAGCTGCCCGACAACCCGGTCGAGCAGTGGAACTATGGCCAGAACGTCGCCAGGTCCGACCTCCGCCCGGGTGACCTGGTGTTCTTCAAGGAGGGGGGAAGCAGCGTCATTACTCACGTCGCCATATACTCGGGTAACGACAACATCGTCCACGCTTCGAGTTACTGGGGCAGGGTCGTGGAGCGGGAGATGAGGTACGTGGACGGCTACTTCGGCGCGAAGAGGCTAACAGGCTGAACTCTACGAGATTCTCCCTCCCGTAAAGGTTGAGACTTTGACTCTAGCCGGAGTCGCGTGGTTGTTGTAGTCTAGGGCTCCTATGCAAGCCGTTATTCTTGTTGGAGGGTTGGGTACTCGGCTGAGGCCGGTCACCTACGACGTTCCCAAGGCGCTGGTTCCCTTGCGAAACCGGCCTTTCATGGGATACATGCTGGACTTCCTGAGGAGCGGCGGGCTCGACGGGGCGGTGCTCTCGCTCGGCTACCTGCCGACCCCCATCCAGGAGTATCTCGCCGAGTGTGACCTTGACGGCTTCTTGGTGGACTACGCAGTAGAGGACCGTTCTCTAGGGACCGCGGGCGGCATCAAGAACGCCGCGAGGTACATCCGTGGCGATGGCCCCGTCGTCGCGGTCAACGGCGACGTGCTCTCGGGGATGGACCTCAAAGACATGATCGAGAAGCACCGGAGCTCGGGCGCTCTAGCGACGATCACGCTAACCAGCGTCGAGGACCCGACCGCCTACGGCCTCGTCGAGGTAGACCACGACATGGTCGTGCACCGCTTTATCGAGAAGCCTGCCGCCGACGAGGTCACGACGAACCTGGTAAACGCCGGGGTCTACGTGCTCGAGCCCGAGGTTCTCGAGATGATCCCGCCGCACCAGGAGGTCTCGATAGAGCGCGAGATCTTCCCCGAGCTCCAGGCGATGGGGCAGCTGCGGGCTCATGTCTCCAGCTCGTACTGGCGGGATATCGGGACGCCGCGCAGCTACCTGGCCGCCTCGCACGACGTGCTCTCGGGTGCCGTGGGTGCACCACGCGAGGGCTTCGAGTACTGCGAGGTCGATTCCTCGGTTACCAAGGGCAAGAACGTGAAGCTCTTGCCGCCGGTCTCGGTTGCGGCGGGGTGCGAGATCGCGGCCGGGGCTACGATCGGCGGGCGGTCCTCTCTGGGGCAGGGGTGCCGCGTGGGAGAGGGCGCCGTTGTCGAGGGGAGCATCCTGCTCGAGGGCGCCGAGATCGAGGCCGGGGCGGTCGTGCGCGGCTCGATCATCGGCAAGGGAGCGAGGGTCGGACAGGACGTTATCGTCCGCGGCCTCTCGGTGCTCGGCGCAGGGTGCGTAGTCGGTGAGGGGAACATCCTGGATCAGGGCATAAGAGTGAACCCCAGTGTGGTGCTGCCGCCTAGAAGCCTTCGCTTCTAGGAGCAGTCAGCGATCAGCTTCGGTATCAACGGATAGCGACCGATAATCCGAGCATATGGCTCCTGCAGAGCCGGACATGGGTGCGCATTTCGTACCGTTGATAGGTCAGGGCGCCCAGCGCTGATGGCTGACGGCTTGACACCTTACCTTTCTGCGCTCGCCGACCTGTTCTTCCCGCAGCGCTGTGTGGGCTGCGGGCGGCGGGCGAGCGACCTGCTGTGCCTGGGCTGTTTCGAGGCGTTGCCCTGGATCGGCCGCCCTGTGTGCGCGCGCTGCGGGGCGCCGAC
>DASTQK010000017.1:0-7176 GCA_035761765.1 Rubrobacteraceae bacterium | reverse complement strand
CGAGAAGGAGCTGGAGGAGAACCCCAATGACCCTGACACGATAAAGGAGCTCGCTGCCCTCTACTACCAGGACGGTCGCTACGACGACGCGGCCCGCGTACTGGAGAGAGGCCGCGAGGTTGCCCCGAAAGACGAGGAGATAGCGTTCACGCTGGGGCAGGTCTACCTCCAGGCGGCACAGTCCACGCCCGGCGAAGAGCAAAAAGGGCTCTACGAGCAGGCCGGCGACGCGTTCGCGCAGGCTGTCGAGCTCGAGCCCGGCAATGAGGACGCTTACCTGTTCGCGGGGGAGTCCTACGACCGGGCCGGCCAGACCGCCGAAGCCATAAAGTACTACAACGGCTACCTCGACCGCGAGCCAGAGGGCGAACAGGCAGAGGCCGTCAAAGAGCGCATCTCGGCCCTGCTCGAGGGTGGGGGAGAGGCCACAGGCGGCGGGTAATCCACATCCGAAATCCAGGTCGTATAATGTGGCGGCGTAGCGGTTTGACTAGGAGTCGTTAGGAGGAACAATGCCGGGTTTTGGATCGCTAGGGGGAACGGAGCTGATCATAGCTCTGGTCATCATCCTCTTGCTCTTCGGCGCGAAGCGTATCCCCGAGCTGGCCAAGGGTCTCGGCAGCGGCGTGCGGGAGTTCAGAAAGGGTGCCCGCGGCGAGGGTGAGGTCGAGAAGGACGCCAAGGGCGAGGAGCTCACCGCCGGCGCCGAGGGGGCAGAAGAGACCCGCGCCGGAAACGAGGCTCGCGCCGAGCGTGATAAGGCCGAGCAGAAGCCCAGCTAGGACTCCGCCTACGAAGTCCTCCAGCTAGATGGCCGGTCGTCTCCGTCTGCCCTCGCGCCCGCGCGGACCGCGCGACGAGGCGCGCATGACCCTCATAGAGCACCTCGGCGAGCTTCGCTCCAGGATCATCAAGGTCGGCGTGGCGTTCCTGGCCGTCGCCTTCGTGGCCTGGTTCTTCAGGCCCGATATCTTCGATTTCTTGCTGGCTCCCGCTCCCTCGCTGAAGGGCGAGCTCAACGTCACCGCTCCGACCGAGGCGCTTATAACCGACGTCAAACTGACGCTCTACACAGCCTTCCTGTTTACGATCCCGGTGCTGCTCTACCAGGCCTGGGCCTTCGTCGCGCCCGCCGTCGGGGATATGGGCCGGACGTTCACCTACATCCTCATCGCGCTGGCCTCGTCCCTGTTCCTCGCGGGCGTGGCCTTCGGCTATTTCGTCGTCCTGCCGCTCGGCATCGACTTCCTCCTCGGGTGGGGCGGCGACCGCTACGAGCAGATCATCGTCTCCGACAAGTACCTGGCTTTCGTCACGCGTTTCCTGCTGGCGTTCGGAATAGTCTTCGAGTTCCCCGCGGCGACTTACGTGGGGGCAAAGTTGGAGCTGGTAGACGCGCCGTTCCTGAGGCGCTACCGACGGCACGCCATCGTGATCAACTTCATCCTCGCCGCCGCCCTCACGCCCGGACAGGACCCTCTGAGCATGATCCTGATGGCCCTGCCGATGGTCCTTATGTACGAGCTCTCCATCATCATCGCCCGCTACGTGAACCCGGTCTCCGAGGTGAGGGTGCGCGAACTCGGGTCCGAGGAGGATGAAGAAGAGTACGACGACGTCGAGCCGGTCTACGAGGGCGTCCAGAGGAGCGACGAAGAAGAGGAGGAGACCGAGCGGGACCTTTAGGTAGGCATCACAGGCTACGGTCTCTTATGCCTGTAACATCATGCCCCCCGTGAACGTCACAGGACCGGCCGGGATGGGCGAGACGATGACCGAGAATCGCGTTTGAGCCTTCTGAAACCGTCCCGAGAGGAGGCGCCCGAGGACCGACTTGAGAAAGGTAGCTGGGGCCGCTCCTCCGCTGCGGGACGCTTCTTGATGATCCCGGGACCACCTATGGCCCCGGGATGGAGCTTGGCGATTCATGCGCCCTGCGCTTGGTTTTCCACTGCCTTCTCACCCGCCCGTTTCCGGAAGCTGCCATTTACAGCCGCGGGAACGAACGCGGCCAGTAGGAACAGCAGGTTCGTCAAGAGGTCCACCCCGAACCTCAGCCAACTCAGGTTCACCCAGATCCGAAACCGCTCCACGACCTCCGCCGAGAACGGACCTTCGGGCGGGAGTGCCCCGAACTCGAAGATGTTCGGCACGAAATAGACGTACGTCCAGACCCGCATCGCGTAGTACACCGCGGCCGCCACGACGATGAACGTCCTGCGCTTCGGGATGCCCCAGTTGAGGAACAGCGCCGCGGGTATGAGCAGCCACTCCATAAGGGAGTTGAGGGTGATGATGAAGAGGTTGAAGGCGCCCCCGAAGGGGGGATGGATCATGGTGAACGTGGTCGAGGACATACCCAGACCCGCGCTCAGCAGCATCATCTCCAGCAGGGCTCCTCCGGCCAGCAGTCCCGAACCGAACGTGGCGAGGTACACCGACGCGTTCGCCAGAGCGGGCCTTCTGCTCTCGCTTCGGACGAGTCGTGTGGCTGTGAACCCGAGCAAAAGACCCCATGCCAGTCCCACGCCGCCCGCAACGAGAGCCGCCCCGAAACCGCCCAGAGCGCTGAAGCCGAGCGCGCCAACTACACTCAGGGCCGGAACAACGACCGCGAACGGGCCAAGCAGGCCCTTACGTTCTTTGTTTGTGGTGGACACAGGAGTACCCCCGATCCGTATGGATGTCCGGACATCGCCGGTTCGGCGGAGGCTCCCCTGTTACACTAGAGGCGCGGCCGTGGGTGTCGGGATCGCTCCGCGAAACCGGCTCTCATGGTTTTCGGCCCCGGGACGATGTTGCCGCACCGTGCCGGGGTCACTGTTCTCTCAGCCCATCTGCACTTCCTCCTCGGGTTGCTCCATGAAGCCACGTAGCCACTCTTCGCTCCACGCGAGCCGGCCCGCACGCAGGTCCTCGACGACCGACCGAACCCACCCCAGCTCTGCTTGGAGCATCGCACGGTGGTACTCGGTCTCCAGCATGAAGAGCCTGGGCAAGCCCTCCGCAGCGGCTTGGACGAGTTCGGATTCGATCCTGGTCTCCTCGTCCTCTAGCGCCGCCACCCGAGCCTCTAGCTGGCGCAGCGCGTCGCCGGGTTCCAGCAGCGCAAGCAAGGAGACCGCGGCCGGGAACTCGGGGAACTCCCGCCCCGGTGCGGACAGAACCTCGCGCATCCAGTCCCGGAAGGCCTGCCGGCCTTCGTCGGTCAGCTCGTAGAGAGTCCGCTCCGGCCACCCCTCTTCCCGCACCGTCTTCAGAGGCGCGATCAAACCGAGGCGCCGCAGACGGTCGATGGTCTGGTAGACGCTCGCCCGCTGACGGACGTTGACGACCTTGTCCTTGCCGCGCTCCTTTATGAGCTGCTGCATCCGGTAGGGGTGCATCGGCGCCTCGTACAGGAGAGCCAGCACTACCAGGGCCAGGGGCGAACGTCGGTAGATACTTTTCATAATCAGTATATTACTAGACTTATTGTAACTAGTCAAGATATGATTCCTGGACGCTGACAATGGCCGACTCACCGCAAGAAGTTACTGGCTGTGTAGGAATCTCTCGAAGCGGCGCACGGAGTGACGGAGCAGGTCCTCGGTGAGGGCGCGGAAGAAGGGTTTGTGCGCGAGGGTGTCGAGCCAGCGAGGCCTCACCTCGTAGTCGGTCGAGAGGGTCAGGCTGACAGCGTGCGGTCCTTCCTCCTGGAGCAGCCAGCCCCCGGTTCCACTGGCACCCTCCGTGTAGCGCCACTCGAGCCGGCTCGGCGCTTCGACTACCGTGACGAGGCCGACGACGCGGTGCGTCAGGCCGGCTGCGCTCAGGGTGAACTCCAGCCTCGCGCCGGGACGTAGCTGGGTCTCCTGGCCGGCGTCATCCAGGACGCGGGCTCGGCGCAGACCTACGGCCCATTCGGGGAATCGCCGCACGTCGAGGAGCGCGGTGAAGATCCTCCCGGGCGGGGAGCCGCGGACCAGGTAGCTCGCGTAAAAAGGGCGCCCTAGATCAGCCATCCCAACAACACCCCGGCTGTGTAGAGCAGTCCGAAGACGAGGTGGAGACCGGCTGTGCGCTTGACGACAGGATCGAGGCGCTCCGGCGTCGTGGTCGTCGAGATATCCTGCCAGAGCCGGATGGCCGGGGTAGCACTCAAGAAGACGACGGCGCACTCCAGCGGGACGATACGAAAAGCCATCAGGGCCGCGACCGCGACGTAGGCCTCGAGCAGGAGAGCGCGGTAGATCAGTATCCCGACCTCCCTACCCAGCACTATGGGCAGCGTCCGCCGTCCGCCACGCCTGTCCGACGTCATGTCGCGCAGGTTGTTGGCGAGCAGGATCGCAGCCACCGGCCCGCCGATGGGGAGCGCAGCCAGCGGGACGTAGAGGGGGAGGCTTCCGGGGTTTTGCACTGCATAGGCTATGACGACGATGAGGACGCCCATAAAGAGAAAGACCGCGGCCTCGCTCGCCGGCGTGTAGGCGATGGGTCGCGGGCCGGCCGAGTAGAGGTAGCCGCCCAGAGCGCTGAGGCACCCGAGGGCGAGTATCTCCCAGCCGCCAACCACGACCAGGTAGATACCCAGAAACAGGGCGAGGGTGTAGCAGAACAGAGCCCCCAGCAGAACGGCGCGGGCGTGCATGCGCCCCTGGACGATAGAGCCGGCGATCCCGACCGCCTTGGCCGTATCCAGACCCCGCTGCTCGTCGTAGAACTCGTTGAACATGTTCGTGGCTGCCTGGATGAGGAGGCTCGCGAAGAGCATAGCGAGGAATGGTCCCCACGCGAACGCACCGTCGGCGAGCGCCAGCGCCGTCCCGAAGAGCACCGGCACCGCCGACGCTGTCAGAGAGAAGGGCCGCGCCAGCCGGAACCACTCGCCGAGAATAGACCGCCAGAGATCAGACGCGTTCATCGGCCCAGCTCCTCGACCTCGGATCTCCAGTCTTGGACATGGCCCCTTTCTAGCCGCACGACGCGGGTTATTCTGTAAGCGCTCTCGGGAGTTTTCAATAGAGGCTACAGGCATCAGGCTACGCAGGTCGGTGATTACCTGTAACCTGAGACCTGAAACCGACTGGCTTGCGGGCTGACAAACTGATATAACCGGCAATCGTGGAAGCGGGCGGCTCTATAGGGATCGCGGGTACTTACCTCCGGCTGGTCCGGCCCAAGCAGTGGACCAAGAACGGGTTCGTGCTGGCCGGGGTAGTCTTCGCACACGAGGCTCTGGTGGCCTCCTCGGTGGCGAAGGCGCTCCTGGCCTTCGTCGCCTTCTGCGCGCTCTCGGGCGCGGTGTACGCCGCCAACGACGTGCTGGATGTCGAGGAGGACCGCAAGCACCCCCGCAAGAGGCGGCGCCCCGTGGCGAGCGGGGAGATATCGCCTCCGTCCGCTCTCGTGTTCGCTGCGTTGCTGGGAGCCGCGGGTCTCGGGCTCGGGTTCGCAATAGACATAGGCGTCGGGATCGCCGGCCTCTCCTACCTCGCTTTGCAGGCCGTCTACACCACGACGCTCAAGCACACGGCGATACTGGACGTCATGAGCATCTCGGGGGGGTTCGTGATCCGGGCTTTGGCCGGCGTAGCCGCCGTGGGTAGCCCGATCTCCCCGTGGCTTATCGTCTGCACCGCGCTCTTGACGCTTTTCTTAGGCTTCTCGAAGCGCCGCCACGAGCTGGCTTCTCTGGGTGACGGGGCGACGGTCCACCGCAGGAATCTGGCCGACTACTCGGTGCCGCTGCTGGACGAGATGATGAACATCATGATCTCCGCGACCATCATCGCCTACGTCCTCTACACCTTCTTCGAGTACGAGAACTACTACATGATGGCAAGCATCCCGTTCGTGGTCTACGGGGTCTTCCGGTATATGCTGCTTGTCCACCGCGACGGAGGCGGCAACCCGGACACCCTGCTCCTCGCGGATCGCCCGCTGCAGGTCGCGCTCTTTCTCTGGCTCGCCGTGGTCGGGACGGTTATCTACCTCATCCCCCTGTGGAACGGCTGAAGCGCAACCTGGCCGTGGCCCTGGCTCTTGGCGTGGCCGTCTACCTCGGCCTTGCGGTGATGAGTGGTTTCGATAGCCTCATCTCGGCCCTCGAGAACTTCAACCTCGCGCTCGTGCCGCTCATCCTCGGCCTCGTACTCCTCTCCTACGCGGGACGCTTCGTCCGCTGGCTGTACTACCTGAAGATACTCAAGGTCTCCGTCCCGCTCTCCACGAACGCGGCTATCTTCGCGTCCGGGCTCTCCATGACGATATCGCCTGGCAAGCTCGGGGAGGTGCTCAAATGCGTCTTCGTCCGCCAGGCGTCGGGCGCCGCGGTAGCCCGCACCGCCCCCGCGGTCTTCGCGGAGCGCGCCACCGACGGCACGGGCATGGTCGCCTGGGGCTTCCTGGGCGCCTTCGCCCTCGGCCTCGCCCCCTCCACGATGGTCGTTTTCCTGGCGGTAGCGGTTCTAGGCATCGCCGTGCTCCGCTCCAAGCGCCTCTCGCTGCTGGCAGAGCGCATGCTTCTGAAGCTGCCGCTCCTGAAGCGCCTCGCTCCGCATCTTGGGGACTTTCACGCCTCCTCGAATGAGCTGCTCGGGACACGTCCGCTCGTCGTCGGGACGGTCATCTCCTTCCTCGCGTGGGGGCTCGAGTGCCTGGCCGTCTACCTGTGCGCCGTGGGGCTCGACGCGAAGATGGCCTTTCTCCTGGTCGTCTTTGTCTTCGCGACGAGTTCCCTGGTCGGGGTTCTGAGCATGTTGCCGGGCGGCATCGGGGCGGTCGAGGCCGGGCTCACCGGACAGTTCGTCGCGATCGCCGGTCTCTCGACCGGGGTCGCGGTCGCCCTCACCCTCGTCATCCGGCTCGCCACCCTCTGGTTCGCAACCCTCGTTGGCATCGTCGGGCTCTTCGCCGTCCGGGCGCTCCTCGGCAACGCTTCCATCACCCCCGACCCGTAGCAGCGAGGCCGCGGTCTGTGGTGCCGTCCGGAAGGCATTAGCGTCGAGATCCCGCGCCCCATTGGTGACCACCCTCGCAGTGATCACTCCCGGCGAGGACCATTGGGATTCGCCGCCGCATATTGGAACGTCGCCTCGGGCTAGGCACCTGGCAGCCGCCTGAACCGAACTACGGTCGTGGCGAAACAGGCCACCATCACCGCCAACCACCTCCCTTTCAATCGTCGAGGCG
>DASTQK010000016.1:0-6169 GCA_035761765.1 Rubrobacteraceae bacterium | reverse complement strand
CTACGACATGAAGGGTGGGCTGGCGCAGATGGTCTTCGCGCTGCGGGCTCTCGAGGACCTTGGCCTGAAGCCCCCCGTCACCCCGGTGGTCTTCGTGAACTCGGACGAGGAGGTGGGCAGCAGGGAGTCCACGCTGCACATCCGGCGCCTCGCGCGCGTCGCAGAGCGGGCGTTCGTGCTGGAGCCTTCGCTGGGACCGTCGGGCAAGCTGAAGACGGCCCGCAAGGGCGTGGGCCGCTTCTCGGTATCGGTCGAGGGGCAGGCCGCGCACGCTGGCCTCGACCCCGAGGCGGGGATCAGCGCCATCCTTGAGCTCTCCTACCTGATACAGGCTCTCTTCGCCCTCAACGACGCGGAGCGCGGGACTACGGTCAACGTCGGCACCATAGACGGGGGCTTGAGCCCCAACGTCGTTGCGCCGCAGAGCAGTGCGGTGGTGGACGTGCGGGTACCCACTCGGGAGGAGGCCTGCCGCGTGGAGGAGGAGATAATGGGCCTGAAGCCGGTGACGCCGGGCGTGACGTTGCGCGTGGAGGGTGGCATGGGCCGCCTCCCCATGGAACGCACCCCCCGCAACCGGAGGCTGTGGCGTAGGGCGCGCGAGCTCGGCGGAGCGCTTGGTCTGAGGCTCGAGGAAGGCGTGGCCGGCGGCGCCTCGGATGGGAACACCACAAGCCTCTTCACCGCAACCCTCGACGGGCTCGGTGCAGTCGGCGACGGCGCTCATGCCCGGCACGAGTTCGTCTACGCGGATGCGATGGTCGAGCGGTGCGCCCTGCTGGTCCTGCTGCTCATGGAGCCCCCGATAGAGGACGGTGCCGCGTGAAGCCCAAGTACTTCTTCAGCTCCCTGACCCGCATCTCTGACCTGCCGCAGTCCAGGTTCTCTGTCGAGCCGCTGCCTCGCCGCGGGTGGGGCACGGGCGACTACGTAGTGGGCGAGGTCGTCTCGCCCCCGAGCGGGTTCTACCGCCTGGAACTGACGACAGGCCGCATGGTCGAGATAGTGGAGGGCGACCTGATCGTCGGTGCCTTCGGCGTGCGCTACGCGACCATGGAGGCGGTCGGAGGCTGGCAGGGTATCGGGCGCGACCGGATAATGGAGACGTTGACCGGCGCCGGGCTCTTCGGGAAGTCCACCTCGAGGTCCGTGATGCTCCCGCCGCTACCCTCGCTGCTCTACAAGGGGCACGTGGTCGTCGACGGGGAGAAGGCCGAGATGCGCGGTTACGTGCCGGCCGTCCCCGAGCAAGCCTTCGAGCTGCCAGTGGTGCTGCTCGTCGGGACCTCTATGTCCGCGGGCAAGACCACCTCGGCGAGGGTGATAGTGCGCCTGCTGAGGGAGGCCGGGCTGGAGGTCATCGGAGCGAAGTTGACCGGGGCGGGACGCTACCGCGACATCCTCGCCATGCAGGACGCCGGGGCTGAGCACATCTTCGACTTCGTGGACGCGGGTTTGCCCTCCACGGTGATCGCCGAGAGCGAGTACCGCGGCGCTCTGCGCAACCTGCTCTCCCGGATGGCCGGCGTCGGGGCGGACGTGGTCGTCGCGGAGGTCGGCGCCTCTCCCCTGGAGCCCTACAACGGGGCGACCGCTATCGAGGAGATCGGGGAGAACGTACGCTGCACGGTGCTCTCCGCCTCCGACCCCTACGCCGTTAGCGGGGTGATCGAAGCCTTCGGTAACCGCCCCGACCTGGTCACCGGGCTGGCCACGAGCACCCGGGCCGGCATCGAACTCGTCGAGAGGCTCTCCGGCATCAGCGCGCTGAACGTGCTGGACCGGGACTCCGTGCCGCAGCTCGGAACTATCCTGAGGGAGAGGCTTGGATTCTAGATTCCTGCGTGAGGCTGCAGCCTATGGGTCTTACCTGAAGCCTCACGCAGGGTAGGCACTTTCACATAACCACCAATCTGCGTCGCTCGAAGCCTGGAAACTCGCCTCAATTACGCCGCTCCGGGTAGACCAGGACCGGCCCCCGGGCCGCCCGCAACACGTTTGTCGAGACGCTGCCCAGCCTCACGCGCCCGACCGCTCCGAGACCCCGGCTGCCCACGGCAACGAGGGTTCTCTCGGGGGTGCTGTCTCCCTCGGCGGCCTCGAGGAGGCAGACCGCAGGGTCACCGACGGCCACCCTCACCTTCGGCCTGACCCCGAGTAACCGCGAGACCTCGCCTGCCCGCTCCTCCAGCTTCCACTCCTCGCGGCGCAGCTCGTCGTTCACGAGCCTTGCGTCCCAGCCGCGTCCCTCGAGGTCGGTCTCCGGCATCTCGGGGTAGGCCCGCACGAGGAGCCCCCCGGCACCGGAGAGCCTGCCGATGAGGGCCGCCAGCTCCACGGCCTCCTTTGCAGCCTCCGAGCCGTCGTCGCCGAAGACGATTCGCTGCGGGGGCCATGATCCATCGCCGCCGCGCACGACGAGCACCGGGAAGGCGGCGTGGTGGACGACGCCCTCGCAGACGCTGCCGAGCAAGAGCCTCTTTATCGGGCCGAGCCCGCGGCTGCCCATCACGACGAGCCCGGCACCGACCTCCTCGGCGGTTTCGAGCACCACGTCGATGGGCGTGCCCATCCGGAGGTGCGCTTGCACGTCGCGCGCCCCTTCGCCCTCGACGCGCCCGACCTCTCTCTCGAGCAGCCTCCGGGAGTCTCTTTCGAGGGCGTCTACCACCCCTTCGGAGAAGTAGGGGGGAGCGGGGTAGGGCCTCGCGGCGGATAGACGCAAGGCGTGGACGATGTGCAGCTCAGCGCCCGTCTTTGCGCACAGGCCGCCCGCCGCTTGCGCCGCGAGGGCCGCGTCCTCAGAGCCGTCGGTGGCCAGCAGTACCTTCTCCGGTAGCGCGCTCACCGGCTCAGGCCCTCGCTCTTCTCCCGGCCTTCCGGACGGGGATGCCCTCGTCACGGGCGGCGCTTCTCACCACCAGGACGGGGCAGTGGGCGTGGCGGACAACGGACGCGGAGACGCTCCCTATGAGCGCGCGTCTTATGGGACCCAGACCCCGGCTGCCGACCACGATCAGGCCAACACCGAGCCTCTCGGCGAGGCGCAGGATCTCCTCGTCGGGACGCCCCACCCTCGCGTGCGCACCCGCCACCTCGCCCATGCTCCCGATTTTCACCACTTCCTCGTCCAGCCTCACACGGGACTCGTGCCCGGCGAAATCGCGCATCCTCTCGTAGAACTCCGGATCGCAGATGAGGGACTCGGGGACCGAGTAGGCGCCGGGCACGGGCGCTACGTGGACGACGTGCAGCTCGGAGCCGAGCCTCTCGGAGAGCTCGACTGCCATCTGCGCGGCGCGACCGGCCTCCGCCGACCCGTCGGTAGCCAGCAGTATCTTTGTCCGGAACATCTTCGCCTCACCACCTGTTCTCTGTGAACCTCGCTGGCCTCCGGTCGGCCTCCCGCCCGAGGTTCCGTTTCCTCATCAGCCCCACTGTAGCCCGCGGCCGTCCCGGCGCCCTGAGCAAATTGGACCATCGGGTTGGCAAGAATAGATCAAAAAGTCCGCGTGGCGTCCGCAGCGCGCGATAGTTGGTCAACTTGGATGAGCCGGAAGGTTAGAATGGATCAGGAGGGCTGACGCCCTCGCGGTAAGCTGTTATCGGAGGCGCATGAGACGAAGGGGTGCGGATGAGTGAGGCTCCACGAGAGGAGGTCCTGACGGCCCTGGAGCGGGTGTTGGGGGACCGCATCGTGCGATCCCCGGCCCGCGAGGGCGGGTTCCTGGCGACGGTCTCGCCCGCGAACGCGGAAGAGGTCGTGCTGGTCGCGAAGACGGCGGCACGTTACTCCGTCGCGCTTCACGCCCAGGGCGCCGGGACGGGGCCCGAGGCTGGCGTCGCGGAGGAGGGGGGCGTACTCCTCCTGCGCTTCGATCTGATGCGCGGCCTGAGGATGCCGGAGCGTGGGGAGCCCTGGGTGGACGCGGAGCCGGGCGCGACCTGGCTGGAGCTGGACGATAACCTGAGCGTCAGCGGGCTGGGTCTCGCCGTCTACCCCACGAGCGCCCCGCGGGCGACCGTAGGCGGCTGGCTGGCCAGGGATGGGCTTGGGGTAGGCTCCTTCGAGTACGGGTGGTTGTACGATAACGTCCTCTCGGCCGACGTGGTGCTCCCGGGCGGCGAGCGGCTTGCGGTAAAGGGGGACGAGTTGCGCTCGGTCGTGCGACCGGAGAGCGGCGAAGGCATCGTGGTCGGCGCGAGGCTCCGCACCCGGAGCGCCGACGACCTGCCTTACGCCCTGGAGTTCTCCCAGGCCGAGGAGTTGGTCCGGGCCACAGAAGATATCCTCGGCCTCCCGCTCTGGCACCTCGGTTTACTGAACGCGGAGATGGCGAAAGCCAGGAGCCTCGGCGACGGGCATCTGCTCTTCGGAGCCTATCCCAAGGAGCGGAGCTCGGAGATCGAGGACTCTCTGCGGGCGGTGGCCTCCTCCCATGGCGGACGCATCCTCTCCCCTGCCGACGCGTACCGGGCGTGGGGCGAGAGGTTCTTCCCGGTCGCCCCCTCCCACCCGACCCCCGTCGTCACCGACCGCCTGCTCATGCCTCTCGACGGGGTCGGGGAGGCCCTGGAGAAGCTCTCTGCGAGAGCCGTACAGGGGACCGTGGCCCGGTCGAGCGAGGTGTTAGTGCTGGCTCTGGACGCGAACGGCGATGTGCGAGCGCCCTGATCCGGGGTCCTTGGAGAGCGAGTCATGAACGGCACCAAGATGCTCAAGGAGATCCACGAGCAGCCCGAGGTCCTGGCGCGGGTGCTCGACGAGGGGTGGACGGAGGTGCTCGCTGCGGCCAGGTCTCTGCGCGAGCGAGGCTTCCGCTTCGTCATGCTCGCGGCGCGGGGCACCTCGGACAACGCCGCGCTGTACGCCAAGTACCTCTTCGAGGTGCTCCTCGGCGTCCCGACGGCTCTGGCCTCTCCCTCTGCCTTCACCCTGTACGGGAGCGAGATGAAGCTGGACGACGTCCTGATGATAGGCATCAGCCAGTCCGGTGAGAGCAGGGACGTTCTGGAGACGGTCCGCCGCTCCAGGGAGCTGGGGGCGAGCACCCTCTCCGTGACGAACGGCGAGGCTTCTGCGTTGGCGCAAGTCGCCGACCATCACCTCTTCCTGCGCGCCGGCGTCGAAGAGAGCGTCGCCGCGACCAAGACCTACACCGCCTCGCTTCTCGTTCTCTACCTGCTCGTGGAGGCGCTCAGGGGCCAACAGACCCCGGGCGCCGGGGCAAGAGAGTTGCCGGCAGCGGCGCGGGAGGTGCTCGGGACTGGCTGGGAGGGGACAGAGCGCTACCGCTACGCCGACCACCTGGTGGTTACCTCGCGCGGCTACAACTTCGCGACCGCCCAGGAAGCGGCGCTGAAACTGATGGAGACCACCTACGTGGTCGCCGAGGCCTTCTCGGCGGCCGACCTCAGGCACGGGCCCATAGCCATGATCGGCCAGGACTTCCCCGTCATCGCGATCGTCCCTCCCGGCAGGGTACGCGAGGGTATGGGCGCACTCGTCGAGAGCCTCAGGGAGCGGGGAGCCGAGGTAGCCGTGATCTGCGAAGACGGAGCGCTGGCGAGACATGCGGGGGTGAGTTTCGAGGTACCGTGCTCGTGTCCAGAGGAGCTCTCGCCCGTGCTCTACGCGCTACCGCCCCAGATCCTCGCGCACGACCTGGCGCGCCTGAAGCAAATCGACCCCGACGCACCAAGGGGCCTCAGCAAGGTGACCGAGACCTGGTAAGCGGGATCCGGTGTTCTGAATCTCCAACCAGACGCTCGTCCTTGAGGTAGGATCTCTGGCGTGGCGAACGACGGCGAAAAGAACGGTCTACCCTTCGAGCTCGGCGTCTTCGACCTCGACGGGACCGTCCTGCGGCGCGACCTGGAGATAACGGACCGCACCCTGGCTGCCATGGACGGGCTCCGGAGCAGGGGTACCCGGCTCGTCGTGGCGACGGGGCGACGCTTCGAGGGCGCGCGCGAGCACGCCGGCCGGCTCGGCTTCGCGGATTGGGATCCCGTGATCTGCTACGGCGGCTCGATGGTGCGGCGAATGAATGGCGAGACCCTCCTGCACCGCAAGTTGCCCAGGGCTCTGGGCGTCGAGGTGCTGGAGTGGGCGGCGGAGAGGGGCTTGCATGCCCGAATCTTCGTGGACGGTCGCATCATCGCCTCC
>DASTQK010000015.1:0-10441 GCA_035761765.1 Rubrobacteraceae bacterium | reverse complement strand
TGCGGGGAAGCCATTAGCGAGCTACGCACGCTTGGTTCCTTGATCGACGTGCTCAGCGAGCACGGTGAGCGGCAAGCTGTCCTGGCGCTGCAGGAGGAGGGCGCTGAGTCCTGGTCTTATGGCGAGCTAGCCCAGCACGCTCGGCGGCTGGCTCACGGTTTGATCGAGGCCGGCATTAGTGGCGGAGACCACGTGGCGCTGCTGGCTCCCAACCGGCCCGAGTGGATCGTGGCGTGCCTGGCGGTAGTTGGGATCGGGGCTGTCGCCACGCCCGTAGACGTGCAGCTCGGAGGCGAGTCGCTCGCTCGCCTCCTTCACCATAGCGACCCCAAGGTGATCTTCACCACGGCCGAGGGGGCCGAGAGGCTCGAGCGCCTCGATGGCGGGTCCGGGCTGAGAGCGATTCTGCTCGACGTGGGCGAAGAGGACCACCGCAGCTGGCGTCACCTCTTGGCGAAAGATCGTGATGCGGACCTAGGACAGCCAGAGCCGGACGATCCGGCGGCGCTGTTCTACACCTCCGGCACCACGGGCACCCCTAAAGGTGTGCCCTTGAGCCACGCTAACCTGGCATTCCAGATCGAGGCAATACTCGGGGCGGATTTGGTAACCGAGGACGACCGCATGCTGGTGCCTCTGCCGCTCCACCATGTTTATCCGTTCGTAATGGGGATGCTTGCGCCGCTTACTCTAGGCCTTACGATTGTCCTGCCCCACTCGCTGACCGGACCGCAACTCGTGCGCGCCCTCAAAGAGGGGGAGGTCTCCGTGGTCTTGGGGGTCCCTCGGCTGTACAGTGCACTGTATTCGGGCATCGAAGAGCAGGCCAGAGCCGGTGGCAAGCTGGCGGGAGCGCTCTTCGGGATCAGCGCCAGAGTGAGCACGTGGGTGCGTCGCCGGATGGAGCTAGACGTCGGCAAGCTCCTGATGCACCCTCTACGCGAGAGGCTGGGGCCGAGTCTGCGCGTTGTGGCCTCCGGGGGAGCAGCGCTCGATCCGGATCTGGCTCACAGACTCGAGGGCATGGGCTGGCGTATCGCCATCGGTTACGGTCTCACCGAGACGTCTGCGCTACTTGCAGTCAAGCCGCCCGACGGCAAGAAGCTAGGTAGCGTGGGCCCACCAGTCCCGGGCATTGATGTTCGCATCGACCCTTCCGCTATGCCCGATGAGGATCCGGAGCGGCGAAGGGAAGGGGACTGGACAGCCGAGCCCCATGTAGAAGGCGAGATACTGGCACGGGGAGCAGGCATCTTCTCCGGCTACCGAAACCTGCCCGAACAGACCAGAGAGGTCTTCACCAAAGACGGCTGGTTTCGCACTGGTGATCTGGGCTACCTGGACGCAGAGGGCTACCTCTACCTCACCGGTCGCGCCAACACTTTGATCGTCACCGAGGGCGGCAAGAACGTCCAGCCCGAGGTGGTCGAAGAAGCGTACCTGGAGGACCCGGTCGTGTGCGAGGTCGGCGTATTGCACAGAGACGGCCGGCTCGTCGCGGTGATCATGCCCGATCTCGATGAGATCCGCCAGCGTGGCGCCGAGATAGATCGCGCGATCCGCCGTGCAGTCGAAGATACAGCGGATCGGCTACCTTCCTACCAGCGCATCTCCGAGTACACCGTCACGCACCAACCCCTCGAACGCACGCAGCTGGGCAAGATCCGACGCCACCTCCTAAAGGAGCGCTTCGAGATAGCGAAAGAAGGCGAGGAAGGTGCGGGTGAGGCGGTCGGACCCATCTCGGTAGAAGAGATGTCAGAGGAAGATCGCGCGCTGCTCGAGAACCCGGCGGCAAGGGGGGTATGGGAGCTGCTCGCCGAGCGCTACCCCGACCGGCACCTGACCCCGGATACGAGCCCGCAGCTGGACCTTGGCGTCGATTCGCTAGGGTGGGTGGACCTGACGCTGGAGATCGCACAGAGGGTGGGCGTGGAGCTCAGCGAGGCGGCGATCGGCCGCATCTATACGGTCCGCGAGCTGCTCGACGAGGTAATCAAGCAAGCTGAGGCAGGTAGCACAAGCGCGTCCCAGGCCCTGCCTCTGGAGCACCCCGAAGAGGTATTGAGCGAAGAGCAGAAGCGCTCGCTTGAACCGCTAGGACCGGCGAAGTCGGCGGTAGCGAGGGGCATCTCCGCCCTCAACCGAGCCATAGCCCGGAAGGCATTCCACCTGCGCGCGGAGGGCATCGAGAATGTGCCCAACGAAGGCCCGTTCGTCCTGGCGCCCAACCACGTTAGCTCCCTCGATCCGTTCGCGGTCGCTGCGCCGCTCGAGTACCGTCAGCTGCGCCACATCTACTGGGCGGGCAGGGCGGATACTTCATTCAGCAATCCGTTCAAACGCCTGATCAGTCGACTAGCGCACGTGGTGCCGATCGACTCTCACCGCGCGGTCTTCTCGACCCTGGCCTTCGGGGCCGCCGTGCTAAAGCGCCAAGAGTGTCTGCTCTGGTTTCCTGAAGGCCACCGTTCGCACACAGGGGAGTTGCAGCCGTTCAGGCCCGGTATCGGAATGCTGCTGGACCGCTACCCGGTGCCGGTTGTGCCGGTGTTCATCCGTGGCACGCACGAGGCAATGCCGCCTGGGAAAGCCTGGCCACGGCCCAACAAGATCGTGGTCACCTTCGGCGAACCCTTGGACCCGCGCGAGCTAGAAGAGCAGGGCGAGGGCGACCAGCCCCAAGACCGAATCGTCCAGGCCCTGTATGGACATGTGGCGGCATTAGGAGCCTACCGATCTTGACGGACGCTGCTCTTCCTTGCGGCGTTTACAACGACGGCATCCAGACCGTCATCGCGCTTGCCTCCACATACCTCAGCCACCCTCGGGCTCGTCGTGGGGCGGCGAGCTGCGGTAGCTCTTGTTGGCCGGTGAGCTCCTCCGCCTCGGTTATTCTCGGCGAGTACGGAAGAAGGCCTCGCGTTACTATGAGTGGAGGGCGGCCGCGATACTAAAGGAGGGCTTCGGTCGTGGAGAACGGAGGAGAGGTCTGTCTCGAGGAGGAGGTCGAACGGCTGCGCCGAGCGGGGATGTCCGTGGCGGAGATCTCGCAGGAGATGGGCGTGGACCAGGTCTGGGTCGAAGAGTTGGTCGCCAGAGCGCCTGACGGAGGAGCCCCCGATCCGGTCGGTGCCGAACCGGAGGAAGGCCGAGACTCTCTTTGACTTTAGCCCGCCGTATCTTCCTGTGGGGCGCGGGTTCGAGCAGAGGGTTGAACAGTGAAGACCTGCCTCAGCCCAGCACGTCGCGCATCGAGTAGAGGCCCGGCGGCGCCCCGGCGACGAAACGCGCGGCGCGTAATGAGCCCGAGGCGAAGGTGCGGCGGGAGAGGGCGCGGTGGGTCACCTCGACCTCTTCACCCGGGCTGAAAAAGATCACGCGGTGCTCGCCGACGACGGCGCCGCCGCGCAGGGCGTGGATGCCGATATCACCCTCCCCTCGCGGCGCCCGGCCCTCGCGCCCGTAGACCGCAACCTCGTCGAGGTCCATGTTTCTCCCCTCCGCGGCGGCCCGCGCCAGCAAGAGCGCTGTCCCCGAGGGGGCGTCCACCTTGTTTCTGTGGTGCGCCTCGACGATCTCGATGTCGTAGTCCGGCCCCAGCTTCTGCGAGAGCTCGCTGACCACCTCCCTGATCATGGTCACCCCCACGCTCATGTTCGGCGCCAGGACTACGGGCACGACCTTCGCAGCCTCCTCGACCCGCGCGAGCTGCTCATCGGAGAGCCCCGTGGTCCCGATGACGACAGGTCTGCCGTAGGCGAGGTGCTCGACGGTCGCTTCGGGGGTGGTGAACTCGATCAGGGCGGCGGCGTCGTCCGGTGGACTCTCCGTCGCGACAACCCCGGCTCTCCCCCAGCCGCACAGCTCGCCGAGGTCTGCGTCGAGCTGCGGGGCGTGTGGCTCGACGACGCCGCCGGCGAGCTCGAACGAGTCGTCTTCGAGAACGGCGCGTACAACCTCGCGCCCCATCCGACCCGCCGCGCCGATAACGGCTACGCGGGTCAAACTTCTTCGGGGGTGGGGAGGAGGTGGGCGCACCGGTCCAGGGTCTCCTGCAGGACGCGCAGGTTCTCGCCTTCCATCGGGACGAGCGGGAGGCGCATCTCGTCCGAGCACAGCCCGAGCAGCGAGGCGGCGGTCTTCACCGGGATGGGATTCGTCTCGACGAAGAGCGCGCGGAAGAGCGGGAGGAGCTCGTAATGGAGCTCGCGACCCCGTTCCCAATCCCCCTCCAGTAACGCTCTTCCCATCTCGGAGACGGCGCCGGGAGCGACGTTGGAGGCGACGGAGATCACGCCCCGTCCGCCGAGAGCGATGAGGGGGAGCGTCATCGGGTCGTCGCCCGAGAGGACGTCGAAGTCTTCGCCGCAGCGAGCTATCACGTCCGCGACCATGTTCATAGAGAGAGTCGAGTCCTTGACCCCGACTATGTTGGGGATCTCGGCGAGGCGGGCCATGGTCTCCGCGGAGATCGTCACGCCCGTCCGTCCTGGGATGTTGTAGAGGACGAGGGGCAACTCCGTGCTCTCGGCTATCGCCGCGAAGTGCCTGTAGAGTCCCTCCTGGGTCGGCTTGTTGTAGTAGGGGGCGACCTGCAACGAGCCGTCGGCGCCCTCTTCCTGTGCCATCTTGGTGTACTTGATCGCCATGTCCGTGCTGTTGGAGCCGGTGCCCGCGATTACGGGGACCCTTCCGTTGGCGACCCGTACGACGGTCTCGACGACGAGGCGGTCCTCGGCCTCGCTCATGGCCGGGGTCTCGCCTGTGGTCCCGCAGGGGACGAGTCCGCTCACTCCATGCCCTATCTGGAGCTCGACCATCCCCTCCAGCGCCTCGACGTCCACCTCGCCGTTCCTGAAAGGTGTTACGAGGGCCGTGAAAGTTCCGCTAAACATCTCTCTCCTCCAGCTCGAAGTCCCTGTGCAAGACCCTTACCGCCTCTTCTACCCGGTCTGCGGGCAAAACGCACGTAACCTGAATCTCCGAGGTCGAGACCATCCTTATGGGGATGCCCGCCTCCCCGAGCGAGGCGAACATACGAGCGGCGTAACCGGGGCGGTTGAGCATCCCCGTCCCTACGACCGAGACCTTGCCGAGGTTCTCCTCGCCCTCGACCACGCCGCCCAGAGCGTAGGATACCTCGCCCGCGAGCCGCCTCGCCTCGGCGAAGTCCGCGCGCCGCACGGTGAAGGCGACGTCCGCGCCTCCCTGCTTGACGCCGCTCTCGACGATGACGTCCACCGAGATGCCTCGCTCGGCCAGAGGCGCGAAGACGCGGCTCAGGGTGCCGGGCCCGGTGCGGATGCCGTTCAGGGTCACGCGCGAGACGTCGAGGTCGTGCACGATGCCGGCCAACGTCTCGCGGGTCTCCAGTTGCTCCAAACCGTTACCTCCCGTTATAACCGTGCCCGGCCCCTCCTCGAAGGAGGAGCGGACGTGTATCTCTACCCCGTAAAGAGCCCCGAGCTCCACGGCGCGCGGGTGCATCACCTTTGCCCCGCGCCACGACATCTCAGCCATCTCCTCGGGCGATATCACGGGTATGCGGCGCGCCTTGTTCACTATGCGCGGGTCCGCACTATAGACGCCGTCGACGTCGGTGTAGATCTCGCACCGCTCGGCCTTCACCGCGGCCGCGAGCGCCACCGCCGTCGTGTCCGACCCGCCGCGCCCGAGCGTCATGACGTCGCCTAAAGAGTTCATCCCCTGAAAACCGGCGACGATAACGACCTGATCCTCGCCCAGAAGCCTGTGGATCCGCTCGGGCCGTATCTCGGAGATCACACCTGACCCGTACCTCCCGGTTACCGTCATCCCCGCCTGCGGTCCCGTCAGGGAGACGGCAGGAACGTCTCTGTCGTGCAGCGCCATAGCGAGCAGGGCCACCGACTGCTCCTCGCCGGTGGCAAGCAGCTGGTCGATCTCGCGCGGAGAGGGATCCCGGCTCACCTCGCCTGCCAGCCTCAAGAGCCTGTCCGTTGTCTTTCCCATCGCTGAGACGACCACGACGAGGTCCAGCCCAGAGTGCCGGGCACGGCCTACCCGCTCGGCGACGGCCTTTATGTGCTCCGCCGTCGCCACCGAGCTCCCACCGTATTTCTGGACGACGATACCCAAAGATACTTCCGACCTCTTTCTTCCCGTAGCCTAGCGTATACGCCGTAGATTCGCATCGAGGCTGCCAGGGTGCAGGCCATCATCCGCGAGGCCGGATCGGGACAGGGTGGAACGTGGAGACGGCGCTCTAGGGCAGCGGTTGCCCGCCGGTCACACCCAGGGTTTCGCCGTTGACGAAGCTTGACTCCTGAGAGGCGAGGAAGACGAAGGCGGGGGCGAGCTCGGCGGGCTGGGCGGGACGCCCCATCGGGGAGGTGCCGCCGAACTGGGAGACCGTGTCGCCGGGCATAGAGGCGGGGATTATGGGGGTCCACACCGGCCCCGGCGCCACGGTGTTGGCCCTGAGCCCGTACTGGACGACCTCCTGGGCGAGGCCCTTGGTAAACGTGACTATGGCGCCCTTGGTCGAGGAGTAGGGGAGGAGGGTAGGCGAGGGCTGGTACGCCTGTATGGAGGCGACGTTGATGATCGAACCGCCTTCCGGCATGTGCGGGAGCGCCGCCTTCACCAGCCAGAACATAGCGTAGATATTGGTCTTGAAGGTGCGATCGAGCAGCTCCGAGTCCACGTCGGCTATGCCGCTCACCGTCATCTGGTGGGCTGCGTTGTTGACGAGGACGTCTATCTGCCCGAACTCATCTACGGCCCTCTGCACGATGGCCTGGCACTGGGACTCCTCGCTGATGTCGGCCGGAGCCTTGATCGCCCTCTTGCCGGCCTCCTCGACGACACGGACGGTCTCCAGGGCGTCGGGCTCCTCTTCCGAGAGGTAGGAGATCAGGACGTCGGCCCCCTCGCGGGCGAAGGCGAGAGCTACGGCCCGCCCGATGCCGGAGTCGCCACCGGTGATGATGGCTTTCTTCCCCTCCAGCCTGCCGTGCCCACGGTAGGTGTCGTAGCCGTAGTCGGGCTCTGGCTGCATCTCCCCTTCGAAGCCGGGGTGCTGGTGGCGCTGGTCCTGCTCGGGGTACTCGGGCCGCGGGTACTGCTGCGTCGGGTCCTGCTGCGTGTGCTGGTCCTCCGTCATGCTCGTCGCCCCTTTCAGGCTACGCGGGACCTCCCGGCGTGGGAGCCGCCCACAAGGACTTGCTCTGCTTGGGGTGCTTATACCCAAAAGCGCTGGCTCGAATGCCCCGGCGGATGTTTAGATCCGGCGAGGCGAAGGGGATATCCTCGCAGAGGCTTGCAGGGACCCTGCGTTCTTGTAAGGATCGGGAGGCGGGACGGGCGTCCCAGATAAAGGAGCATGCATGAGCAACGGCGAATCGGCGCGGGGGGTATTCGAAGGGTACGACGGTGGGGAAGAGCCCCTGCCTTCCTATGCCGCGCTGGCGGGGCTCTTCAACCTGCTCCTCGCCCTTTTCCTCCTGATCGCCAGGAAGGCCGGCCGGCCGATACCCGAGCGGATCGAGGCCCGCGACATAGCGTTGCTTGGGGTGGCGACCCACAAGGTGAGCCTGCTGGTAGCGCACGACGCGGTCACGAGCCCCCTGCGCGCCCCGTTCACCGAGCTCCAGGAGAAGCAGAGTCCCAAGAGAGTGAGCGAGAAGCCGCGGGGCAAGGGCCTCAGGAGATCGCTGGGAGAGCTCCTGACCTGCCACTTCTGCGTCGGCCAGTGGGTCGCCTCTTTCTTTACTTACGGTCTGGTCTTTGCCCCTGCCCTCACGCGTCTGGTGGCCAGCATCTTCGCCATCGTCGCCGTCTCCGACCACCTCCACCAGACCTACAAGGCCCTGATGAAGCGGGCCTGAGCGTGACCCGGGTGATCGGCGTCGGTCAGAGCGGGCTGCGGAATCATCGAGCTGTAAGAAGGCTGAGAGCTGACGGCGCGAAGCTCTACGACGAAGCCACGCTTGCCCTCTCGGGGTCGGGACCCTTGGCGATGGGGGCGTGGACGGCGACCCGGCCGCGACGGAGGCGCACCCAGAGCACCGTGAGGAGGATCCCCAGGGCCATGGCCGCGGGAGCGAGCAGGCCGCCCTCGGGACCGAAGGGACCGCCGGTCCAGAGGTCGGGGCCGCCTTGCTCGATGCTCAGGAACGTCGCCCCCCCTATCCGCAACCCGCTCACCGGGAACCCGAAGACGGTGCCCTGGAAGAAGTTCCACGTGATGTGCAGCCCGATAGGGATGGCGAGCTCGCCGGTCAGGACATAGCCGCAACCCAGCATCAGGCCGGCCACGGCGACGTTGGCGGTGCTCAAGATCGTGGCGTTGGGGTTGGCGGCGTGCAGGTAGCCGAAGAAGACCGAGGAGAGCGCCCACGCCAGCAGGACTGCGCCCCGGGGACCGAGGCTTGAAGAGTTCAGGCCCTCGGCTGCATTGCGTAGCTGGTAGCCGCGGGAGACGAGTTCCTCATAGAAGCCGACGCACGCGAAGAGTGTGGCCGGGACGAGCACGGCGAGCCAGAAGGGTGCGCCGGGCACGAGGGACTCGAAAGAACCGGTGACCGTGACCCACCCGAGGCCGGACTGCACCAGGAAGACCGTCGTCATGAGCAGTGCCCCCAGGGCCATCCCGAACAGGAGGTCGAGCCACCACCCCCTGCTCAGATGAAACCCGAAGCCCGCAAAAGGTCGCCGGTCCAGGTAACGGCCCGCAAGCCAGACGCTGAGGAGCGCGCCTCCCAGGCCGGCCACGCCGCCGATAACCGGGAGCAGCGGAGAACCGGCGAGGGCCGAGGTGCCCGAAGACCCAGCCCCCGCGCTGGCCAGGAGGAACGCGCCCGCCAGCAGGTTGGCGAACAAGGGGACCGCGAGCGTGAAGGCCAGGTACTGGAGGAGCAGGCGCCAGGGGGCGCGGAGCCGCCCCGTACCCTCATCGAAAAACGGCCTCAAAGCTCCTCCGTTCCTGATGCGAACGCTCGAAATATACTAACGCCACCAGCCGTCAGCAGGGTACTCGGGCCTTTTTGAGGTCCTCGCATGTCAGCTTTCTTCCGCGCAGGTCCTACCCGACGGCGCTCGAACCGCGGGAGCGACGAACCGCGGGAGCGACGAACCGCGCTAGCTTGCGGGCCGCTTCAATAGGTGGGCAGCGGGCCGCCGGCGTCGCCGATGACGTACTCCTCGAACATCCGCTTCACCACGTCAGGGTTAGCCCCGGCCACGTCCTCGCTCATCTCCGGGTCCGCGCGCAGGTCGTAGAGCCGCGCCCTCATCCCGTCGTTGCGGCCGAACATCGCGTACCGCTCGTCGCGCGCCCAGACGAATTTGCCGTAGCCTAGAGTGAAGTGGGGGCGCGACCCCGGGCTCTTCCCGTCGAAGATCGCGGAGAGATCCCGCCCCTCCATCGGGGACTCCAGCCCCAGGAAGCCGAGGATGGTGGGGGCAACGTCGTGGGTGGAGGCGTAGTGGTCGCTGGAGTTCCCTCCCAACTTGCCCTGCGGGTGCCGGACCATGAAGGGCACATCGGTGAGCTCGGGCCAGAGGGCGTAGTGGGGCTTGCCGGTGATACCGTGCTCGCCGAGGGCGTGGCCGTGGTCGGAGAGGAGTACGAGCAGGGTGTTCTCGAAGAGGCCGAGCTCGGCCATCCTGTCGAGAAAGAGGCCGAGCCAGCGGTCCACCATCGTCACCTCTCCGGCGTAGAGGGCGCGCATGCGCTGCAATTGCCTCGGCGTGAGGTAGTCGTCCGAGCCGTAGCGGGAGGTGAACGGCTCCGGGCCATCGTAGTCTTCGTCGTAGAGGGAGGTGTACTTATCGGGCGGGTCCCAGGGCTCGTGCGGGTCGTAGGAGTCCACGACCAGGAAGAACGGCTCGCGCCTGCTGGCCCCTTCGAGGAGCTCCGTCGCCCGCAGGAACACTCTGGGGGCGAACCAGTGCTCCTCGGTCTCTCTACCCCGGATGTTGGCCAGGTACTGTCGGGCTTTCTTGGCCTCCCCGTGCAGGAGGTATTGCTCCCGCGCCTCCTCGTCGGAGGCGGGGAGGGGGGGTCTGTACCGGTCCTTCTCCTGGCCCCGGATCCAGTGATACACCTTGAAGCCCCGGTTGAAATCCATGGGGGGACGGAATTGATGGTAGGTATCGGTCACGAGGACGGTCTGGTAGCCCGCGGCCTCGAGCGTCTCGGCGAGCGTGATCTGGTCTGGGGGAATCGGGAGCCACCCGTAGGCTGGCGCGCTCGCCTGCTCGGACGGCCGGTCTCTGAAGGGCCAGGTCCTCAGGCCCGTGTGGATCGCCCGCCTGGCGCAGATGGTGGGCAGGGACTCGGGGTAGGCGCGGGTGAAGCGCAGGCTCTCTCTAGCGAGGGCGTCGAGGTTGGGGGTCTCGATCCAGGTGTTGCCGTAGGCGCCTACGTGGTCCTTCCTCAGGCTGTCGATGATGA
>DASTQK010000014.1:0-5650 GCA_035761765.1 Rubrobacteraceae bacterium | reverse complement strand
CGACCCGACGACGGGCGCCACGATAGTCCCGATCTACCAGACCTCTACCTACACCCAGGAAGCCCCTGGCCAGCACAAGGGTTACGAGTACAGCCGCACGGCAAACCCGACCCGCAGCGCCCTGGAGGAGTGCGTAGCCTCCCTCGAAGGCGGTGACTACGGTCTCGCCTTCGCCTCGGGGCTCGCGGCGACCGTTGCGACGATGAGCCTGCTCTCGCCGGAGGACCATGTCGTCGCGGGCGACGATCTGTACGGCGGCACCTACCGCCTCTTCGACAAGGTGCTGCCCCGTACCGGTGGCCTCGAATTCACCTACGCTGATACTACCGACCCGGGATCTGTGGAGAAAGCCCTCAGGCCCGAGACGAAGCTGCTCTGGATCGAGACGCCAACCAACCCTATGCTGACCCTCTCGGACATAGCACGGCTCTCGGAGATGGCCCGGGAGCGGGAGGCTATTGTCGTGGTAGACAATACCTTCGCCTCGCCATACTTCCAGAACCCGCTCGCGCTCGGAGCCAACATCGTGCTCCACTCGACGACCAAGTATATGGGCGGCCACTCCGACGTGATCGGCGGGGCCCTCGTCACGTCGAACCCGGACCTCTACGAGAGGATGAGGTTCTACCAGAACGCGGCCGGCGGGGTACCGGGGCCGTTCGACTCCTGGCTCGTGCTCCGCGGCCTCAAGACCCTGGCCGTCCGCATGCGCCAGCACGAGGAGAACGCCCTCGCGGTAGCCGAGTTCTTGCATGCCCACCCGCAGGTCGAGACCGTGAACTTCCCCGGGCTCCCGAGCCACCCGCAGCACGAGCTAGCCAAAAGGCAGATGAGCGGCTTCTCCGGGATGGTCTCGTTCACGCTGAAGGGCGGCGCGCAGGCGGCCTACGCGGCTGTGCAGAAGACCAGGGTGTTCCACTTCGCCGAGTCCCTGGGAGGCGTGGAGTCACTCATCACGCACCCCGCCACCATGACCCACGCCGCCATCCCGCGCGAGCAGCGCGAGGCACGCGGCGTGACCGACGGTCTCATGCGCCTCTCCGTCGGCATCGAGGACAAAGAGGACCTCATCGCCGACCTGGATCGGGCGATAAGCTCCAGGTAGCCGGGGCGCTCTCCGGCGGCGGTCGCTACTTCGGGGCCGGAAAGTTCAGCTCGAGATCCCAACAGAGTGTAGCCGGAGGACTACATAGTCGGCGCAGGAGGGGACCGTACCCGGGCGCCGTTCAATACCAGCTACCGCCGTGATACTTGGCTGTTTGCCTGATCCGCACCCAAGGCGCGCCGGCATTACCGGTGCCCGATCATTACGAAGGGCGCCCAATAATAGGGGTGGGACCACCTTTCTTTCAGCGCGAGCTGGGCGTAGCGCAGGGCTGTCGCCCGTCCGACCCCCTTGCGTAGGTGTTCGTACCAGGTCTCCATCAGCTCCGCCGTCGTGTCGTCCTGCACGAGCCACAGGCTGGCAACGAGCGTCGTAGCCCCGGCCCCGAGGAACGCCCGTGTCAGGCCCATGAGCTCGTCGCCAGCGAAGATCTCGTTGCGCCCCGACTCGCAGGCGCTCAAGGTGACGAGGGCACCCGCAAGGTCAAGCCGTATCACGTCGCTGGCCGCCAGCCAACCGTCGTACAGCTTCAACGCCGAGAACATGGGATTGTCCGCCCGGAACATGCCATGACAGGCCAGATGCAAGATGCCACAACCCGGCGCCTTCAAACGCAGCGCCTCCACGGTGGCCTGCCGGTCGCTCAGCAGCTCGGCAGCAGGGAGGTGCCGGACGACGGCTTGCGTCTCCTCTGCCACGGCCGGTATCGAGGGGTCGGCCACGCTCAGCACAAGGGCCTTGTCGAACCCTCGTGGGATCCGCTTCTGGCAGAGCGCGTAAACCTTCGCACTGGGGGCGTAGGAGACTTCGAACCGCTCCAAGAGATAAGATCCGCCATCGAAGAGAGCGTGGAACGGCACCCGATGCAGCAGACCGTGGGGCACGATGACGAGTTTGCGCGATGCTCCGGTTTCTTCAGAGGTTGGGTCCACAGCTTCGTCAAGGAGCGGCTCGAGCGGCGCTATCAACTCCCTGTATAGCGAAGTCAGCACCCGTCGCGTCGACCGCTCGAGCAACGTCATGTGCTGCTCCACGAACTCCCTACCCGCACCCAACCGGTCCCACTGCACGTCGAGCTGCTGCACAAGACGCGCGACCGTCGCCGCCGAGCCAGGGTTTCGCACGATCCGGATGCCGCCTTGTCCCTGAAAGAACGTCACGATCTCATCGCCTACTAGGTGGTAGGCTACCAACGTCACGTCGGACGGGGGATGCTCCAAGCTATCCGACGCCGCTGGAGGCGCGAATAGGTCTGAGGTTGCGGCAGCGCGCAATCGCAGCTGGCTAATCTCACTTTCGAGCTCGACGGCCCGCCCCCGCAGGTCTGGGAGAGGCGTCCCATGACCATCGTCGTCGGTGCCGCCAAGCATTCGAGTGTAAGTCACGTTCAGGTCCGACTGCAAATCGCGGATCCGCCCCTCCACCGCATCATCTGGGGGTATTGCCAATTCCTTTACGACTCCGGTGAGCAGGTCCACCAGTGCACGGGACTTGGCACGTTCGGCGATGGCAAAGGCGCTACGCGAGCCCTCTTCGCCTCCCCTTGCAAGATGTAGCTTCAAAAGCTCCTCGTAGGCGGTAGTCTTATCCCGCAGGAAGGAAGCGCGCATCGTCTCGTGGGCAACGGTGCCCCGCAGGCGTTCGATCTCGTCCACCGCCGCCTCGAGCAGCACCCGCGCCTCTTCGTCGCGACCTTGCAGTCGTCGCAAGCTGCCGAGTCGCTCGTTCAGCCGGAAGCGCAGGTGCGGCAGCGCTAGGCGCTCGGCCAGCCGACGTGCCTCTAGAAGGTGCGACTCTGCTTCGGCAGCGTCCGGGAGCAGCAAGTCGGCGAGACGCAGATGCGCGTAGACGCGTTGCACTGACCATTCTGTTCCGGAGACGAGGCCTAGTGCCCGCCTCGCGGTGGCCACGGCCGCTCCATGATCCCCGCGCGCCTCCTGCAGAGCAGCCTGTTCGAGCATCACGCCCGAGAGCAATGGCACATTGTTGGCCGCCTCAAAAAGCTCTGCGGCTTCGGCCAGTGCGTTCTCGGCTTCTTCGAACTCCGAGCGAGCGATCAACGTCGAGCCCATGCCCCATAGCGCCCGCGCACGATCGTGGACCATCCCGGTGTGGCGTAGCACGTCGTGGGCGTTCTGGTAGGCTGCCAGCGCTTCGGCGTACAGGTTGAGTTCCAGGTAGGCGCCGGCCGTGTCGATCAAGAGCAAGCCCTTGTCCGCGAGCGCGTCGAGGGAATCGTGCAGTCGACGCGCCCGCTCGAAAGCGTCGAGGCTTCGCCTGTAGTCCGCCAGCTGCCGGTTCGCTTCCCCGATATTGCTGAGAGCTTTGGCGTGAGACAGTGTAAGCCCGGCGGCGGCGAAGACGGCAGCCGCCGCTTCATGGGCCGCAAGCGCCTCTTTACCCCGGCCGAGCAGTAGAAGGATGGCACCTCGATTGTCCAGGATCTCGCCGAGGCGTTCGGTCATGCCGAGGGCACGGTAGCGCTCTTCGGCGACACCGTACGCTCCGAGCGCATCTTCGTAGCGGCCCATGTATTCGTAGCAACCGCCGCGGTTCTGGTGCACGAGCGCGGTAAGCAGGTCGGACTGCTCCCGCGTGGGCGTAATCGCGAGTTCGCCCGGGCCATTTAGGGCGTCAAGGACGACTTGCCCGGCATCGAGTGCTTCCCGGTAGTGCCCCAACTCTAGGAGCACGGACATCCGACCGACGTGGGTGCGCAGCGCCTCCAGGTCCTTGCCGCAGGCCATGTACCCTGCATAGGCGGCTTCGGCCATAAGCAGCGCAGAGCCGAGCTCGCCGTTCGCGGCGTGCGTCTGACCGCGGATGTAAGAAGCGCGCGGCACGGCGGTGGGTGCGGCGGCTCGGTCCGCTAGGTCCGCGCAGAGTGCAGCCAGCCGATGTGCCTGGCCCGGATCGCTGTGCACCAACCGGTCGGCGAGGTCGAGCAACTGCTCTAAGCCTTCCGCGTTGAGCAGGCCCGCGGTGCGCAAGAAAGCCGATCGTTGCTCCAACGTCGGCAGGGCGAGCAACTCCTCGAGGAACCCGGCGTCGACCTTATGGTCGGAGACCGGGGTCATGTCTTACGCGTTCAGTTCGACGGGTGCAATCGAAACCTCGACGCGGTCGGTGCTGAGGATAATCTCATACGCGCCGGACGGTATGGACTCAAACGCGAAAGCGCCCAGGTCGTCGGTGGCGGTTATGCCGAACTCGGTCTCGCCCTGCAACAGCTGGACGCTGAAGGATGCGAGCTCGACGTCGTCGCGGGGCAAGACCTGTCCATCGAGGTCGAAGTTCTTGTCGCGGGCGCGGGGCAGGAAGTTCAGGGCTACGTCTAGAGCGTCCGCGGAGTAGACGAGTTGCCTCCGTGCCTCTTGCGTACCCGCTGCCCTTGCGCCTACCGCCGGTCGCAAACCACCGTCGAACGTCAGCGTCGCGACGACGCGTTTCAGGAGGCCGGGCGTCCGGCGACCCTCCGCGTGCGCCTTGAAACGAGCATTCAACATGCTCCTCACTTCCGGGGGCGGCGATTCAAGGATGCTAGCCTCCGTGGCCCTGACGAACCTGCGCACCCACGCGACGTCGGCGAGCGTCGACGCATCGGCGACCGCCACCTGCTCCTCGACGGCCCGTGCCTCTTCTTCCGACAGACGGCCTTCGACCCAGTCGACGAGCTGGGAGAAGGCTATCCTCTTTCTAGAGCCGGACATTAGATGGCCACCTCCGCAGCGCTTGGCGTTCTCTTACTTTGTGTATGCTGCTCATGCCTCCAGAAATACACCGATCCGTACGTATGCGAAAGGATCGTGCGTCGGTGCGACCATGCCTCGGTTCTTGCTTGGCCGCCGTTACTCACTCAAAACCTGCCTCAGACGCTTCAGGCAGCGGATCCGAGTGGGCCCCACGCTGCCGACGGCCATGCCCAGGCGGGCAGCGACCTCGGCGTAAGACGGCTGCTTCGAATCCAAGTAAAGGGCGAACAGAATATCCCGGCAAGGCTTGCCCACAAGGGATAGACCGTGGTCCAACCACTCGGTCAATTCCCAGCGCTCCACATCGTCGGTACCGGTGTTCGCCAGCATCGAGGTGTTCCCGTTCGAACCCCCGTACCCGCCAGCTTTCTCACGACGCTGTCGGTCGAGCAGACGCCAGGTGTGGCGGCGGGCTACGGTGGTCAGCCACGCGCCCAGGTTGCTGTCCTCTCGCAAAGTATCCATGCTCTGGAGCAAGATGGTGAAGGTAAGCTGCGTGATGTCGGCGGCGTCCTCGCGGGAGAGCCCGTATCTTCGCGGCACGGAGAACACAAGCCGCTCGTATCTGTCTAGCAAGCGTTGCCACGCGCCGAGATCGCCGTTGCGGCAGTCTAGAATGAGGTCCCGGTCTAACCTAATTGCGACCTGCATGTTCTTCTGAGCCAGGACTGCGGACCTCCTCGGTCGTACCTGCTCGTTGCGGATCTAACAGTACGGTACATGAACCTAGGAGCAGGCGCTCTGGGAGAGGCTCGTCCCCACGTCGGCGCGTCCTGCGCCCAGCATGGTGGCG
>DASTQK010000013.1:0-2297 GCA_035761765.1 Rubrobacteraceae bacterium | reverse complement strand
CGAGCGCCAGGGCAAGAGGTTCGTCCTCTATGCCGGGCTGTTGGAGGAGGCTCACAGCAGGGGCCTCAGGAGCATCGAGACCGATCTGTTGCAGGTCCCTGATGCTGGTAACGGCGAGGTTGCGATAGTCAAGGCCGTGGTGCGGACGGAGGATGGCAAGTTCACGGGGATAGGGGATGCGAGCCCCGAGAACGTGAACAGGAGCATAGCCCCGCACGTCATCCGGATGGCCGAAACCAGGGCGAAGGCGCGTGCCCTGAGGGACGCCATCAACGTCGGTGTCACCGCCTTTGAGGAGCTAGGTGGACCTGGCGATGACGGCGCGGCGGAGGTTGTCGAGTCGCCGCGAGGCTCGGAGCGTCCGGCGGCGCGGGTGCAGGAGAACCGGGGTGAGTTGCCGGCGACCAAGAAGCAGCTCAACTACCTCGAGGCCCTCATCACCGACGTCGTGGACGACGATGGTGGCGGGATGGACAAGTTCGAGGAGATGGTCGGCAAGTCCATAGGCGAGCTCACGCGCGAGGAGGCGAGCGAGTGGATCAGCCGCCTCTCCGGGAAGGCGGCGTAGTGGGGCGGACCTGGATCGCGGCCCTCGGCGAGGAGGTTGTCCTCTACGAGGTTGACCTCCCCGCCTGTTGCCGGCGGAGCGCGCGAGGCTCGGAGGAGGCTTTCGAGTGTCCCTCGTGCGGGGCCGTGTGGCAGGCGCCGCTGCCGGTCGAGGTCGAGGAGGACGCTTTCGTGCGGGGCGGTGAAGAGGAGCGGAGAGGGGCAGCCTGATGAAGAAGAGGAGTGCGCTCAGGCCGGACACCACGCTCGCCCCGACGGACGAGCCGGAGGCAGAGATCTACGTCTGGTCGCTGCCCGCGTGTTGTCTGCGGTCGCTCAAGGAGGCGACCCTCGCTGAGGCGGGAGAGAGGCGGCGTCTCGAGCTTGGGTGCTCGTGCGGGAGAACCTGGCGGGTCACCTCGAGTTTGGACGAGAGGATCCTGGGCCGGTTCGTCACGCACGGCGGTCCGCGCGTCGGCGGGTCTCACCCGGCGGCGTGATAAGAGCGGTCAGCTTGGAAAGGGGAGACAAGGGATTATGCAGGACGTTCTCACGCAGTATCTGAGCAGGGTCAGAGGTGGGAGGTTGCTCGAGGCCCATGAGGAGCGGGACCTCAGCAGACGCGCCCACGGGGGCGACACAGAGGCCAGGCGGCGGCTCATCGAGTCCAATTTGCGGCTCGTCATCTCCATCGCCAAGAAGTACCGCGGGCGTGGAGTCTCCTTCGAGGACCTCATCCAGGAGGGGAACGCGGGTCTCATCAAGGCCGTAGAGAAGTTCGATCCCGAGATGGGCAACCGCTTCTCGACCTACGCTACGTGGTGGATCCGCCAGGCCGTAACGCGCGCCATAGCCGATCACTCGCGCACCGTCCGTCTTCCGGCTCATGTCGTGGACTCGTTATACCGGCTGCGGCGCGCTGAGAATGCCTTGAGCATCGAGCTCGGGCGCGACGCTACGGAAGAAGAACTCGCCGAGCGGCTCGGGGTCAGGCTTGAGGAGACCCGGCGGTTGCGCGAGGTCAGCCAGCCCATCTCGAGCATCAACGCGCGTATGGGTGGATCTGGCGATGAGGACGGCTCCGAGGTAGGCGACCTTTTGCCAGACGAGAGAAGCGGCGACGACTACGCCCAGGTGGAGGTCGGCCAGTGGGAGCTGGCGCTCGTCGAGGCCGTCAATTCGCTGCCCGAGCGCGAGGCCAGAGTGCTCCAGATGCGTCACGGCCTCGACGGAGGAGACGTCCGCACCCTGCGCGAGGTCTCCGAAGTCCTGGGGATCTCGCAGGAGCGGGCCCGGCAGGTCGAGATCAAAGCACTCAGGACCATCCGCACGGGCCGCTATTCCAGCACGCTCAGGCGCGCCCTCGCCGAGGCCGTCTAGGATCTAGCGTACTCACGGATCCAGCTCCTTTCTCAGGTTATCTGGGGGGCAGACGCACCGTATCGGGGTGAGGCGCGGCAACGCTTTAGGGTTTGAACCGCAAGACCTACCCCATTTACGGGATGCGCCGTCCTTGCAGACTCGGTTAGCCGGCAAGCGTCTCCTGGTCGAGGTGGAGAAAATCTGCCGCAAGAGCTACTCTGCGACTAGAGTGCGAGGAGAAGGGAGAACCTTGGAGACGACCGAGTCCAGAGCGCAGGAGCGATTCGAGGCGTCAGGGGGGACAGTCGCGGACGGGTTCCCCGTGATCCACTCGTCCGTTCTTTACACGGAGCGCGGCACGCCGTACCTGAGGTCGCCCGGCGTAGTCA
>DASTQK010000012.1:0-4563 GCA_035761765.1 Rubrobacteraceae bacterium | reverse complement strand
ACGTTCTTGGCCGCGTCCTCCTCGAGGTGGAGGCGTGTGATGCCGACCCGGATCGTCTCCCCGTTGCCCAAGGGCACGTCGAGATAGCCACCGGTGCAGATCGGAGCGTCGTACTGGGAGATCTGGTACCCCTTCGGGAGGTCGGGGTAGAAGTAGTTCTTGCGGGCGAAGACGGCCTTCTCGGCGATGTCGCAGTTGAGCGCGAGCCCCGCCCTCACGCCGAGCTCTATGGCCTTCTCGTTTGTTACCGGCAGTGCCCCCGGATGCCCGAGGCAGACCGGGCAGGTGTGGGTGTTCGGCGGCTCGCCGTAGGTTACCCGGCAGCCGCAGAACATCTTGGTCTCCGTCGCCAGGTGGGCGTGGAACTCCAGCCCTATGACCGCCTGGTAGGTCTGTCTCTCCTGCACTTCCAAGTGATGAGCCCCTAGCATCCGACGCCTTTCACGGCTATTCTAGCATCGCGCAGTGCAGGCGCCGGATGCTAGAATGTCTTGAAACTATTATGTCAATAAGGGAGAGAGACGACACCATCCGAGCGGATGAGAGGCCGCATCTCATCGTGTTGCGCGGCCCGAGCCTCGGGGACTTCTTCGCCCTCGAGGGGGAAGCACTGGTCCTCGGGAGCGACCCCTTCCGGGCCGACGTGGTGGTCAGGGACATCGAGGTCTCACCCGAGCACGCGGGGATCGTGCGCGAGCCCAAGTGCGGGAGCTACGTACTGAGGGACCTCGGCGAGGGCACCGCCATCAACGGCGAGGTTCTGAAGGGCGAGCGTGCGCTCACGGACGGGGACAGGATCTTTATCGGCGACTCGGTGCTCGAGTACTCGCACGGGGACCCGGTACGGGCGGACTTCCACGGCGCCCTGCACCGCCTCGTCAGCCGAGACTACCTGACCGGTCTGCTGGTGAAGAACCGGTTCGACGTGGAGTTCGATCACGCGCTCGAGGCGGCGGCATCGGCGGGGCAACCCCTGAGCGTGCTCATGGCCGACATAGACAACCTCAAGAAGGTCAACGACGCCCACGGACACCTCCTCGGCGAGTACGTCGTCGGGGAGATCGGGCGCATCATCGGGGAGCGGCACGAGGGGGAGGGCCGCCAGGCTACCCGTTTCGGCGGGGACGAGTACCAGACCATCCTGCCTAGCCTATCCAAGGAGGAGGCCCTCGAGGTTGCCGAGGAGATCAGGCGCCGCGTCGAAGAGCACACTTTCGAGGAGCGGGGCGCCACCGTCCACCCGACGCTATCTCTAGGCGTCGCGACCTACCCCGCAGACGGCGCGACGCGCGCCGCCCTCACGCGCGCCGCCGACGAGGCGCTCTACCGCGCCAAGCGAGCCGGCGGTAACACCGTCAGCGAGTAGGAGACATCGTCAAGGTGCCGGCAGATCCTCCTGGAGATCGTCGGCGTCCCGGTAGTGGGGCGAGTTGTCCGTCATCGCCGAGCGCGCGGCGCGCACCACGCCGAGTCCTCCGAAGAGGATTCCTACGAGCGCCAGCGGCCAGGCGAAGATCCGGGGGAAGCGCAGCCCGAGGATCGAGACCCCAAGCAGTCCTCCGCTCACCGCCGCGGCGAGGGCGTGCTCGTGCGTGCGCAGCGGCGCTCCGCTCTTCTGTAGCGCGGCGCTCCCTAACCTGACGATGGTGGCCGAGGAGCCCGAGCCGCTGCCCACGACCCCGCGGCGCGCCCCGCGGTTGGTGGTATCGATCCTGTGGTCGGGGCGCACCGCACGGTGGCTCCCGACGAGGCGGACCTCCCTGGCTTGGGCGAGATCCTCCTCGAAGAGCCGCTCCATCTGCCCGGCGAAGCCCGGGTCTTCGGCCACCAGGTCTATCTCCCAGTTCGCAGCCAGGCTGCTGAAGTTCAGGTTGGTCGAGCCCACCTTCGAGAACTGGCCGTCTGCGACGAGTGTCTTGGCGTGGATCATCGGCCCCCCGTACTCGAAGATCCTGACCCCTGCCTCCAAGAACTGCCTGTAGCCGGCGCGAGAGGCCCTCCCGATCCAGGGTATGTCGTTCGTGGCGGGCACGAGCACGCGCACATCCACTCCGTCCCTCGCGGTCGCCATCAGGGCCTGGGTGAGTATGGGCATGGAGAGGAAGTAGGCATCCGTGATCCAGAGCCTTCTCTCCACGCCCGCGGTCAGCAGCTGGAGCAAGCGCAGGGTGCGCAACTTGCGTGGCTCCTGTACGACGACCCGCACAGATTGCTCTCCTGCCGGAGCGATGTCCTCGGCGCGCGGGCGTTCGTCTTCGGGCAACGACTCGCCGGTCTCGTCCCACACGGCTGCGAAGGCTCGATCTACGTCGGCCACCGCCGGTCCGAGCACGCTCACGGCGGTGTCGCGGTAGGCGAGCCCCGTCTCGGGGGAGCGGACCAGCCAGCCGTCGGAGATGCATACCCCACCCGTCGAGGCGTACTCTCCGTCCACGGCCAGGAGCTTGCGGTGGTCGCGCCGTATCACCCCGAGCGGCGCTCCCAGAGTCGGCGGGTTGACCGCCCGGACCTCCACGCCCGCATTCCGCAACGCCTGCCAGAACGAGCGCGGCACGTCCATGCAGCCAAACCAGTCGTGGAGCACCCTGACGCGGACGCCCTCCGCCGCCTTGGCGGTGAGCGCCTCTGCGAAGCGCTTCCCCGTCGTGTCGTTCTGAAAGATGTAGTTGTCCAGGTGCACCCAGCGCCGGGCGCGGGCTATGGCCGCGAGCCAGTCGTCATAGGTGTGGGGGCCGTTCTTCAGGAGCTCGAGCCTGTTTTTCTCCCTGATCGGCGCGTCGCTGGTCCTCGCCAGCGCACGGTCCAAACGCTCCCCCGACCGAGGCGCAAGCCCGGCCCTATCCGCAGAACCCGGCAAGCCATGATCTCTAGCGTCCATCCGCATCTCCTCCTGGTCGGGCGAGTGAAGTTTACCCGGTTCACCGCGCGGCGCAGGTTGGCCCCTTGTTCACCGGTTCCGGAAAAATCGGAGAGCCGCCGTTTCGGTGTTCGCTGACCGCGCATATAATGTATATGTCGCGACGAGATCGGCTTGCCCCTTATCCATTCGGCGTCCGGCCCCGCGCGACGGCGTGTCGAGGCGGTCGAGCCAAAGGAGGATCAGGTGACCCAGCCACAAGCTGCCCTACCCGTGGAGACCGGTCACTGGTGGGCGCTAGGGATAAGGGGGGGTATCGCCATCTTGTTCGGCCTGGCTGCGCTACTGCGTCCGGGCCTCGCGTTGGCGGCCCTGATATTGCTCTTCGGAGCTTATGCCCTTGTAGACGGAGTGTTCGCGATAGTGGGCGTATTCGGGGGTACCAGGAGCGGAACGCCGCGCTGGCTCCTGCTCCTCGAAGGGGTGGTCGGCATCCTGGCCGGCATTATCGCCTTTGTCAACCCCGGGCTCACCGCGTTCGCGCTGCTCTACCTCGTGGCGGCGTGGGCCATCGTCACCGGGATCGCAGAGATAGCCACGGCCATAAGGCTGCGCCAGGAGATGAGAGGCGAATGGGCCCTGATCCTCGGCGGCATACTCTCGGTGATCTTTGGTCTGATCCTCGCGGTGCTCCCCGGGGTGGGCATACTATCCCTCATCTGGCTGATAGGGATTTACGCCGTGGCGTTCGGGGTGCTGCTGCTGATCGCAGCCTTCCGGGTGCGGGGCCAGGACAACCGGAGAGGCGAGAGGCCACGCCGCGTGACCTGAGGGATAATACGCCGCGGTTGCTGCGTGGTCGGGGTGCCTTCCGCGAGTTTGGTCTACCGCGCTCCCGTCGACTCTGGCATACGCGGTGAGGTCAGGATTCCGCGGTCACGGCGCCTTCGCTCGCCGGTTTCTCCGCGGTAGCCCCGAAAAACCCGAGATCGTACAGAATGCTCACGCGGCGCACCGAAAAAGGATGCGACTGGGGAAGCTGGGCCACGACCGGCCAGAACCCCCGGAATCGCCGCGCCTGCTCCAGAAGCTCTTCGACATCCACCTGCTTGTAGACGTAGCGGCCCGCTGTCAGCAACAATAATCCCTCCTCGCCCTGTGGTGCCAGATAAGCGCCGTGCCGGTCGCAGGAGAACTCCCTGGCCCGGGAGAGGAACCCTGCCAGCAGGGAACCCGATCGGTGTACGCGGTCGAAAGCTGGTACCAGAGCCTCGTGTGCCCGAGCCGCAGATGCCCCAGCTCGTGCCCGATGATGAAAGCCAGCGCGTCCTTGTTCCTGTCGTAGGTGTTGCTGAACAACTCGCTGTGGATAACGATGAAGTCATAGCCGAAGGTCGAGGCGGCGAAGGCGTTGAGCACGCCGTTGCCCGACATCAGGTAGATCTCCGGTTCCCTCCTCAGGCGCAACCTGCGCGCGAAGTCTTCCTTCACGGCGTAGATGTCTGGGAATTGCCGACGGGACAACCTCACGGCTGATCCCCGTATGCCCGCACGGGTGAGCTGCCTATACACGACCAGGCCCGGCACGAGGAGCAGCAGCGCAACCAAGGCCACCCTTATTGCGTCGACCAGGGGGCCGGATAAAGGCTCCCCGGCCAGAGCATTCACGTACCCTAGCAGCAAGGCCCCAGCCAGAATGAAGCCAA
>DASTQK010000011.1:0-5067 GCA_035761765.1 Rubrobacteraceae bacterium | reverse complement strand
GGAGAAGGGCTATATCTCCGGTCGACAGCGAGATAGTTCGTTTCTTTACAGCGATTCGCCGCCGGGTGCATTACCCGGCGCAAGAAACAAATAGGTAGGAGGAATCTCGATGGCAGAACCGTTCATCGACGGCGCCTACGCCGCGTCTCCCGGCTCGACCGAATGACCATCGTCGATCCGGCAGACGGTAGTGAGGTAGATACCGTACCCTCGAGCGGGGCTGCCGAGGTGGACAGGGCGGTCAGGAGCGCCTACGAGGCCTTCCCCGCCTGGCGCGACACCCCGGCCGCGAGGCGCGGGGAGTTGCTTGGCGAGGCTGCAGAGGCCGTTCTCGCCGCCAGGGCAAAGCTGGCCCCCCTGCTCACCTCCGAGCAGGGCAAGCCACTGCGCGAGGCGAACCTGGAGATCCGGCGTTTCGTGCACACCCTCGAGCACTATGCGGGGCTCGCCAAGAACATCCACGGCGGCTACGTGCCGGATCTGGACGAGGACACCTACGGCCTGATAGTCAGGCGTCCTCTTGGGGTCATAGGGGCGATAGTGCCCTGGAACTTTCCGACGACCCTGCTCGGCAACAAGCTCGGTCCGGCCCTGATCACCGGCAACGTCGTGGTGGCGAAACCGGCGGATACTACTCCGCTGACCACGTTGCGGATCGCGGAGATCATGCACGCCGCCGGCATCCCGGCTGGCGTGTTCAACGTGATAACCGGTACGGGCGAAGGGGCAGGGCAGGCGCTCGCGGAGCACCCGCTGGTTCGCAAGATAGCCTTCACGGGCTCGACGCCGACGGGCAAGAAGCTGATGGCGATAGCGGCTGCCGACCTCAAGCACACTACCCTGGAGCTCGGGGGATCCGACCCCATGATCGTCTGCGACGACGCGAACCTGGACAGGGCGGCGAGCGCTGCGAGCGTGGGGAGGTTCTTCAACTGCGGGCAGGCTTGCCTGGCCATAAAGCGCCTCTACGTCTTCGAGGGGGTGGCCGGCGAGTTTATAGAGAAGCTCGTAACGAAGGCGCGCCGGCTCAGGGTCGGACCCGGTACGGCCGAGGGGGTGATGCTCGGGCCGCTCCACTCGCCGCGCCAGAGGGATCTCCTCGAGGAGCAGGTCGCGGACGCCCTGGACTCGGGGGCCGAGGTGCTGCACGGGGCGAAGAGGCCAGAGGGTGATGGTTACGACAGGGGCAACTTCTACGAGCCTACCCTCCTTCTCGAGCCAGCGCGTGACTCGCGCGTCGCCACCGAGGAGGTCTTCGGTCCCGCGCTGCCCATCTGGCGGGTCCGGGACATGGAGGAGGCACTTGCGCTGGCGAACGGGTCCATCTACGGTCTCGGCTCCTCGATCTGGACGAGCGACCTCAACCGGGCCTCGGACGCCGCCCAGAAGCTCGAGGCGGGCTACACCTGGATCAACTCCCCCCAGATCGTCTACGACGAGTTGCCCTTCGGAGGCTGGAAGCAGAGCGGCCATGGCAAGGAGCACGGGATCGAGGCTCTGGAGTACTACACCGAGACGAAATCGGTCGTCGTAAAGAGAGCGGTGGCAACGCAGGAGAGAAAGGCCACTCAGGAGCTCGGCGGCTCCGAGTCGGTGTCCCAGAGGTGAGTCTTCATGATCGATATACCGCAATGGTACAACGCTAGCGTTCTCGTCGACCGCAACCTTGAGGCTGGACGCGCGGAGAAAGTAGCCATCTACTGTGGTGACGAGCAGGTGACCTACGGGGAGCTCGCCCGCCGCATCAACCGTTTCGGCCACGCCCTGCGGGAGATGAGCATAGACAGGGAGGACAGGGTTCTGTTGATGCTGAACGACACCCCTTCTTTCCCCACGGCGTTCTTCGCCGCGATGCGGATAGGGGCCGTCCCGATTCCGGTGAACACCCTGCTCCAGCCCGCGGACTACCGCTTTTTCGTTGAGAACAGCCGCGCCCGCGTCGTGGTCTGCGACCAGATGCACTACGAGACGATCCGCAAGGCCCTGGAAGGCTACGATGAGGAGCCGGTGGAGGTTATCGTCGCGAACGGCAGGGCCGAAGGGGCGCACGATCTGGAGGACCTGCTGGAGAGGGGGGAGGACGAGCTCGCCCCCGTAGCGACCCATAGGGACGACCCGGCGTTCTGGCTCTACAGCTCGGGGTCTACCGGCAAACCCAAAGGCGCTGTCCACCTGCACCACGACATCATCTACACCTGCGAGACCTACGCCCGGCACGTACTGGAGATCTCCGAAGACGACGTTTGCTTCTCGGCCTCGAAGCTGTTCCACGCCTACGGCCTGGGCAACAACATCTCCTTCCCGTACTGGGCCGGATCCTCGACGGTGCTCTTCCCCGGCAAGCCCATGCCCGACGCCATCCTGGGCACAGCCCAGAGGTTCAAACCGACCCTGTTCTTCTCGGTGCCGACGCTCTACAACGCGATGCTCAACCGCGAGGGCGCCGCAGACTTCGACCTCTCCTCCATCCGGCTCTGCGTCTCGGCGGCGGAGGCGCTTTCAGCCGGCATCTGGCGCCGCTGGAAGGAGATGTTCGGCTCGGTCATCCTCGACGGTATCGGCTCGACTGAGATGCTGCACATCTTCATCTCCAACACGCCGCAGGAGATAAAGCCCGGCTCCAGCGGCAAGCCCGTGCCCGGCTACGAGGCCAGGATCCTCGACGACGACGGCTACCCCGTGGAGCCAGGCGAGGCGGGATATCTCTCGGTCAAGGGTGACTCGGCCGCAGCATACTACTGGCGCAACCACGAGAAGACCAAGAAGACCATGCAGGGCGAGTGGCTCTTCGCCGGTGACTGGTACAGGGTGGACGAGGACGGCTTCTACTGGTACGAGGGCCGCTCGGACGACATGATCAAGGTCAGCGGTCTCTGGGTCTCCCCGGTGGAGGTCGAGAGCACGCTCGGGGATCATCCCGCCGTCATAGAGGCCGCCGCCGTCGGCGTCCCGGTGGACGGTCTGACGCGCGTGAGGGCCCACATCGTCCTGCGCGAGGGCTACGAACCGTCCGAAGAGCTGATCACCGAACTCCAGAACTGGTGCAAGGAGCACCTCAAGCGCTACCAGTACCCGCACCTGGTCGAGTTCGTCGAGGAGCTCCCCAAGACGGTGACAGGCAAGATCCAGCGCTTCAAGCTGCGCGAGCCGGAGACGGAGGTCCGGATGCCCCAGCAAGAGGACGAGCTGGTCTAGGACCGGCCGGACAGCGAGATCCGAGGAGGCAGTGGTGAGCAGCTTCGACTACGGGGTGATAGACGCGGACGTCCGACGGCTCCTGCACGGCATCGAGGGCCTGAGGGTCGCCGACGCCTCCGTCATGCCGACCATCGTCAACACCAACGCCGCGAGCATCATGATCGGCGAGAAAGCCGCCGATCTGGTCCGCGAGGCTCAGTACGCATGATCCCGGTCCTCTCACCCCTCACGAGAGGCTCGCTGTGCTAGACGGCATCCCCCTCGTGGACGCCCACGTCCACGCAGCCCGGCTGCCGACTCTGAAGGACTCATGGCGGGAGTGGGCCGCCCAGTACGGCCCACCCTCCCTCCTGGACCTCTACGACGGGGAAGGAACGCTCATCCCCGAGCGCTTCGACGAATACATGGCCTCCGAAGGCGTGGACGTCGCCATCCTGTTCTGCGAGTACAGCCCGAAGTCCACCGGAATCCAGCCGGTGGAGGACCTGATCCCACTCCTCTCCTATAACCCCGACCGCTTCCGCCTGATGGCGAACCTGAACCCGCACCTGCACTACCCGCTCATCGTGGAACTGGAGCGCCAGATCTCCCTCGGCGCCGTCGGGCTGAAGCTCCACCCCGTCCACGGCTCCTTCGCCCCGAACGACCGGATGCTCTACCCGGCGTATGCCTTCTGCGAGCGGGAAGGCTTCCCCGTCGTCTTCCACTGCGGCACGAGCGTCTTCCCCGGCTCGACAAACCGCTACGCCGACCCGGCCCTCGTCGAGGACGTCGCTCGTGACTTCCCAGACCTCACCATAGTCCTCGCCCACGGCGGACGCGGCTGGTGGTACGACGCCGCCGCCTTTATCACCCTCATGCGCCCCAACGTCTGGATCGAGGTCTCCGGCCTCCCTCCACACAAGCTCCCCGACTACTACAGGAACTTCGACTTCGAGCGGCTGGCACAGAGGATGATCTTCGGTACCGACTGGCCCGGCGTGCCCGGCCCGAGAGCCAACGCTCAGGCTATCGCAGACCTCGGCCTCCAGCGCGAGACCCTGGAGAGAATTCTCCACGCGAACGCTGCCGAAGTCTACGCCCTCAAAGATCAGAGATTCGAAAATCTCACCGCGGGAAAGGATGACGATGCCGATGTACCTTGAGCTTGACTGTCCGGTCAGTTACACTGGATTTCGCTTCGTGAGGAGTCGAGAAAGAGAGGGTTGATGAGTGGGACGGCGGTAACGGAGGAGGCACTGCTTGATCGGATCAAGAGCGGGCGTTTGATCGAGGACTCTTCGCAGGCGACGGAGAGGTACATCGAGGGGTTGAAGCGGACCCTGATCGTCTCTGCCGACACCGAGCTGATAAGCGCGCCGGCTTACATGAACGCGACGAAGGATTTCTCGACGCTCCCGAGCATCAACAACTACATCACGGTCATGGGGATCGTGCAGGACGAGCTCGGGCACGCGCACATAGCGTACCGGATGCTCAGGGATCTCGGGGTGGACACGGAGGAGCTTGTCTACGAGCGCAAGCCGAAGCAGTTCAAGCACCCCTACGCCTTCGACGTGCCGCTCGAGAGCTTCACGGAACTCATCGTCGCCAACGGGTTCTACGACCGGGCCGGGTTCGTACTGCTCAGCGACATCCACCGCAACTGCTCTTACGGGCCGTGGAAGAGGGCGCTCGTGAAGGTGGACCGGGAGGAGAACTTCCACCTCAGGCATGGGGAGAAGTGGATGAAGGCGTTCTCCAAGGACCCGGAGAAGAAGGAGGAGCTCCAGCAGGCGGTGGACTGGATGTTCCCGCTCACGCTCGAGTGGTTCGGCCTGCCCGACAGCCACAAGCGTCACAACGAGCAGATCGAGTACGGTTACAAGG
>DASTQK010000010.1:0-10573 GCA_035761765.1 Rubrobacteraceae bacterium | reverse complement strand
AGGGAGGGGCCAGGACCCGCTCGAACGCTACCCGTCCGTCTCGGTCATCGTGCCGGCTCGCGACGAGGGGGATGCCATCGAAGCGGCGCTCCGGTCCGTCCTCGCTCAAGACTACCCGGGTCATCTCGAGGTCGTCGCCGTGGACGACCGCTCGACCGACCGCACCGGCGAGATCCTCTCCCGACTCGCCTCCGAGCGGCCGGAGGTGATGCGGGTGATACGGGTCCAGGAGCTGCCCGATGGGTGGCTGGGCAAGAACCACGCCCTCTTCCTCGGCGCCGAAGGCACCGATACTGACTGGCTCCTCTTTACCGACGCCGACGTACGTTTCTCGCCGGGGTGCCTCGAGGATGCCTTGGGTTACGCGGTACGCGAGGGCCTCGACCACCTCACCCTCGCCCCCGAGATCGTCTCCCACGGCGTGGCGCTGAAGAGCTTTGTAGCTGCCTTCAGCCTCGTCTTCGAGGTTACGCAGAGGCCGTGGCGGGCCTCCGACCCGAGGGCGCGGGAGGCGGTGGGTGTCGGGTCTTTCAACCTGGTCAGGCGCGAGGCGTATCTCCGCGCTGGTACCCACCGGCATATCCGCATGCGGCCCGACGACGACATGAGGCTCGGCAGGCTCCTCAAGGAGGCGGGGTTCCGGCAGGACGTGGCGTACGGGACGGGGTCGGTAAGCGTCGAGTGGCACCGCACGCTCGCGGGTGCCGTGCGCGGGCTCGAAAAGAGCATGTTCCCGGCGATGGACTACCGGCTCTCGACGGCCGTCCTCGCCTCGCTCGCGCTCTTTCTCACCAACGTGTTGCCCTTCGCCGGGGTGTTCCTCGCCCGCCGCGTGGTGACGCGGCTACTCCTCGGTGCGGACGTGACGCTCGTGTTCGCCATGTACGCTTACGGGACGAGGCGTACAGGGTCGCGCCTCTCGCCGCTCTACGCCGCGTTGCATCCCTTCGGGACAAGCGTCTTCATCTACGCGATGCTCAGGTCCGCGTACAGAGCCGTGGCTGGCGGCGGTATCGAGTGGCGGGGCACGAAGTATCCTCTCGACCGCTTGAAGAGAGGCGCATAGCGGACCGCTGCCCCGTCGAGGTCGGCCGGGGTGAGGTCAGGCGCCGCCCGACTTGCTTCGACGAACCGCGCGAGGACGCCCTCCGGATCGTGCAGAGCTCGCAGACCGCCGGCGCTCGGGTCCAGTGCGGTCCACGTCGGGGCCGACCAGGCGCGGACTCGCGCCAGAACCTGCTCGACCTCGGTCTAGGGGGCTCGCTAACCGCTTATGCTACAGTCTGGGCAAAGGGAAGCGGACACACGGGAGGAGCATACCGTGGATACCAAGAAGGGCGCGCGCGAGCGCTGGGAAGAAGCCTACTCGAAGAACCCAGAGCGCGACGCCGAGTTCTCGACGATGTCCGGTATACCCGTGAAGGCCCTGTACACCCCGGAGGACGTCGAAGGCTCCTACGACGAGAAGCTCGGGTATCCCGGGGAGTATCCCTACACGCGCGGCGTCTACCCAAATATGTATCGTGGTCGTCTCTGGACCATCAGGCAGTTCGCGGGCTTCGGGGACGCCGAGGAGACAAACCGGCGGTTCAGGTACCTCATAGATCACGGCCAGAACGGCCTCTCGGTCGCCTTCGACATGCCGACCCTGATGGGCCTGGATTCCGACTCGCCGTTGTCTCTGGGAGAGGTAGGGACGGAAGGCGTGGCCATAGACTCCCTGGAGGACATGGAGCGGCTCTTCGAGGGCATCCGGATGGACGATATCACGACCTCCATGACCATAAACGCACCCGCCATGACCCTCCTCGCGATGTACGTCGTCGCGGCCGAGAAGCAGGGCGTCCCGCCCGAAGCCCTCGGGGGCACGAACCAGAACGACATCCTCAAGGAGTACATCGCCCAGAAGGAGTGGCTCTTCCCACCCGAGCCCTCCATGCGCATCTTCAAGGACATGCTCGTCTACTCGACCGAGCACATGCCGAAGTGGAACACGGTCTCTATAAGCGGCTACCACATCCGCGAGGCCGGCTCGACCGCGGCTCAGGAGCTCGCCTTCACGCTGGCCGACGGCTTCGCCTACGTGGAGGCCGGCGTCGAGGCGGGACTCGACGTGGACGACTTCGCCCCGCGCTTCTCGTTCTTCTTCAACTCGCACATAGATTTTTTCGAGGAGATCGCCAAGTTCCGGGCGGCGAGGCGCATCTGGGCCACCGTCATGAAGGAGAGGTACGGCGCAAGAGACGAGCGCTCTTTGCGCATGCGCTTCCACACCCAGACCGCCGGTGTCTCCCTGACCGCCCAGGAACCGTACAACAACGTAGCCCGAACCGCCTTCGAGGCGCTCGCCGCCATCCTCGGCGGGACGCAGAGCTTGCACACCAACTCGCTAGACGAAGCACTGGCGCTGCCGACGGAGGAAGCCGTACGTATAGCGGTCAGAACCCAGCAGATCGCCGCCCTTGAGACCGGTGTGACCAGCACCATAGATCCCTTGGGCGGCTCGTACTTCGTCGAGGCTCTGACCGACGAGATCGAGCGCCAGGCCTACGACTACTTCAGGCAGATAGACGAGATGGGCGGGATGATAAAGGCCATAGAAGCAGGCTTCCCGATGCGCGAGATCGCCGAGGCTAGCGCCCGCTACCAGCGCGAGCTCGAGGAGAAGAGACGCTACATGGTCAACGTTAACGTCTACGAGCCGCAAGACGAACAGGAGATGGAGCTCCACCGCATAGACCCCGAGATCTCGCGCCGACAGGTGGAGCGCCTCGAGAGGCTGAAGGACAAGAGAGATAACGCCCTCGTCAAGAGGCGACTCGAGGAGCTCAAAGAGGTGGCCAGAGGAGACGGCAACACGATGTACCCGATCCTGGAGGCCGTGCGCGCCTACGCGACGGTTGGGGAGATCTCCTCGGCGCTTCAGGAGGTCTTCGGCTCTTACCGCGAGACGCCGGTGATCTGAGGCTTCGGGTTGCAGCTGCCGGCTTGACCTCTACCGCGCAATAGCCGCTGCCACAACGGGCGCACAGAGAGGTGGCACACGACCGGCCTCCAGAGCTCGCGGCCTCTCTCGACGCGCAGGCTACTCTTTGCTCGCTATCGCCGTCGGAGGGTGGCAGACCGGGCTTCGCCCGATGCTGCATGCGGGATGGCTTGTGCGGGTTAGTGCGTTCGGCGGTTTGCTAAGATTAGGAGCGGTGGAGGAGCGGTTCTGTTCCTCTGAGGGAAAGTGGAGCTTAGGAGGAGGTCTATGGCTGTCGAAGAGACCCGGACCCGCCACGAGTCGTTGGGGCTCGACGAGGAAGACCTGCTGAAGATCTACCGCAACATGCTCCTCGCTCGCAGGGTGGACGAGCGGTCCTGGATCCTCAACCGCCAGGGCAAGGCGGCGTTCGTGATCTCCTGCCAGGGCCAGGAGGGCTGCCAGGTCGGCGCCGCCTACAACCTGCGCCCCGGCTACGACTACGTCTACCCTTACTACCGCGACCACGGCATCGTGATGACTCTGGGCATGACCGCCCGCGACGAGCTGCTCGCGCTCCTCGGCAAGAAGGAGGATCCGAACAGCGGCGGGCGCCAGATGCCGGGCCACTTCTCGAGCCGCGAGCTGAACATCGTCACCGCCTCGGCCCCCATCGGAGTGCAGTACCCGCAGGCCGCCGGGAGCGCTCTGGCCTTCAAGATACGCGGCGAGGACGGGGTCGTGCTCGCGTCCGGCGGGGAAGCCTCGACCAGCGAGGGCGACTGGCACGAGGCGATGAACATGGCCGGCATCCACGACCTGCCCCTTATCTTCCTGATCCAGAACAACGTCTACGCGATCTCCGTCCCCGAGCCCCTGCAGGTTGCCGGCTCCATAGCGAAGCGGGCCGAGGGCTACGGCTTCCCCGGGCACCAGGTAGACGGGAACGACGTTCTCGCCGTCTACGGGGTCGCAAAGCAAGCCGTGGACCGTGCGCGCAGGGGGGAAGGTCCGACCCTCATAGAGGCCAAGACCTACCGGATGACCGCCCACTCCTCAGACGACGACGACCGCAGGTACCGCGAGCGCGAGGAGATCGAAGAATGGCGCCAGAAGGACCCTATCGTCCGCTTCGAGAGGTACCTGATGGAGAACGGGGTGATGAGCGAGGAGAGGAAGGAGGAGATCGGGCAGCAGATAAAGGACGAGGTTGCGAAGGCTAGCGAGTACGCCGAGAACGCCCCCTTCGCCGAGCCCGAGGAGGCGATGGAGCGCGTCTACGCGGAGGCTTGAGGCGATGACCGAGAAGAACCTGCTGCAGGCTATCCACGACGGGCTCGCAGAGGAGATGCGCTCCGACGACACCGTTATGGTAATGGGCGAGGACGTCGGGAGGGCGGGCGGCGTCTTCAGGGTGACACAGGGGCTCCACGAGGAGTTCGGGCCCTTCAGGGTCATGGACACGCCGCTCGCGGAGAGCCTGATCGTGGGCTGCGCTATCGGCCTCTCGGTGAACGGGATGCGCCCGGTGGCCGAGATACAGTTTGCGGACTTCATCCCGCCCGCCTTCGACCAGATCGTCAGCGAAGCAGCCCGCTTCTACTACCGCTCGAACGGCGCGTGGAACGTGCCCATAACCATCCGGGCTCCCTACGGCGTGGTGCCGGGCGGTGCGCTATACCACTCCCAGAGCGTCGAGGCGTACTTCTGCAACACACCGGGCCTCAAGGTTGTAGCCCCGACCTTCCCCGCCGACGCAAAGGCGATGATCAAGAGCGCCATCCGCGACCCGAACCCCGTCCTCTTCTTGGAGCACAAACGGACCTACCGCCTCATAAAGGAGGATGTCCCGGACGACGACTTCGACGTTCCTCTGAGCAAGGCCAGGGTGCACCGCGAAGGGACCGACCTCACGGTTCTCTCCTACGGGCTGACTCTCTACACGGCGCTGCAGGTCGCGCAGAAGATATCGGACGAGGAGGGGATAGAGACCGAGGTCGTCGAGCCGCGGACGCTCTACCCGCTGGACAAGGAGACGATCCTTCACTCGGCGAAGAAGACGGGCAAGTTCCTCGTGATCTCGGAGGCGAACCTCACGGGCTCTGTTTCAGGGGAGATCGCGTCTATCGTGGCTCATGAGGCCTTCGAGTGGCTCGACGGGCCGGTGATGAGGCTCGGGGCGCCAGACATCCCGGCGGCGGCCTTCGCCAAGCCGATGATGGACTTCTTCGTTCCGAGCGCGGAGGAGATAGAGTCGGCGATGCTCGAGCTGGCCAGCTACTGATTCATCGCTACGCGGGCGATCAAACAAGGAGGAGAGGTGGCGACACCCGTAACGATGCCCCAACTCGGGGAGAGCGTGACGGAGGGGACGATAACCCGCTGGCTGAAGGCCGAGGGCGACGAGGTCTCACTGGACGAGCCGCTCGCTGAAGTTGACACGGACAAGGTGAACACCGAGCTCCCCTCGCCGGTGGCCGGCACGATCGAGAAGCTTCTCGTCTCGGAAGGAACCACCGTCGACGTCGGCACCGAGATAGTGCTGGTCGCGACTGACGCCGGGGAGCCCCGCGAGGACGTGGCAGACGAGGCCCTCACCGAGGAGTTTCCGGCCGCGGAGACCGAGGCCCAGCCGACCGTACAGAACGGAGAGAAACAGCGCGCGGTTGCCGGGGCGCGTGGCTCGCAACGTGATGGCAACGGCCGTGGGACGGTGGAGGACGCCGAGACGCTGCGGCTGCAGCGTTCCTCGCCGGTCGTCCGCCGGCTCGCCGCCGAGCATGACGTGGACATCTCGGAGATCTCCGGCACCGGCACCGGTGGCCGGGTGACGAAGAAGGATATCGAGGGCTTTATCGAGGAGCGCGAGGCCGCTCCGGCGGTTGGCGCGAGGGTGGAGACTCCCGCGCCGGAACCCGAGCGAGTGGCGGTCCACGAAGGCGATGAGGTTCTGGAGCTCACGAGCATCAGGCGGGCCATCGCCAACCGCATGGCGCAGAGCAAGGCCGAGATACCGCACGCCTGGACGCTCGTCGAGGTGGACATGACGGGGCTCGTGGCGCTGCGCGAGAAGGAGAAGTCGGCCTTCGCGGAGCGAGAGGGCATAAAACTGACCTACCTCCCGTTTATCGTCAAGGCAGCCGTGGAGGCCCTCAAGGAGCAGCCGACTCTCAACTCCGTGTGGGACGGGGACAGGATCGTCCTGAGAAAGCAGATAAACGTCGGGATCGCGGTAGATCTGGAAGAAGGAGCCCTCGTAGTCCCGGTCATCCGCAACGCCGACGAGCTCAACATCGTCGGCCTCGCCCGCAGGATGGACGACGTGGTAAAGCGGGCCAGGAACAAGCAACTCGGCACCGAGGACATGTCGGGGGGTACCTTCACCGTGAACAACCCCGGCGCCCTGGGTAGCGTCGCCTCCACCCCGATCATCAACCACCCGCAAGCGGCCATCTTGCAGGCCGAGGCCGTCGTCAAGCGGCCCGTGGTCGTGGACGACGCCATAGCAATCCGGAGCATCATGAACCTGGAGATATCCTTCGACCACCGCATCGTGGATGGCGGCGTCGCTTTGCGTTTCCTCAACGCGGTCAGAGGGCGGCTCGAAGCTTACGGCCCCGACAGCGGCATCGGGTGAGCCTTGAACGAGGTCCGCGCCGAGTCGGCAGCAGATCCCGGATTCGAGAAGCTCCTGGAGGCGGTGCTGCGGCGTATCGACCGCGAGGACCTGGCGCGCCTGGTACAGGACCTCGTCCGCATCCCGAGCGTCTACCGCCCCGAGGAAGCCGAAGGCAACGAGGCTAACGTCGCCCGGTTTCTCACGGACTGCCTCGAGCGCGAGGGTTTCGAGGTGAACGTGGAGGCGGTCGCGCCGGGGCGCCCGAACGTATGGGCGGTGTGGGAGGGGGAGAGGCCAGGGAAGACTCTGCTCTTCGAGGCTCACACGGATGTCGTGACCGAGGGGCGGGCACAGGACTGGGAGCATCCGCCGTTCGGGGCGGAGCGGGACGGGGAGAGGATCTACGGCCGCGGCGCATGCGACACGAAGGGGAATCTGGCGGCAGCGGTCCTGGCCGTAAAGGCGATCAAGGACTCCGGAGTTCCGTTTCCCGGTAAACTCACCCTCTGCCATCCGGTGGACGAGGAGGGGATGATGGCCGGGATCAAGACCTTCATCGAGCATGGGCACGCCGAAGGGGTGGACGGGGCCGTTATCTGCGAGCCGGAGGAGAACCAGCTCTGCGTAAGGCAGAAGGGAGCTCTACGGGTCGAGGTCACGTTCCGCGGAAGGATGGCGCACGGGGCGATGCCCAAGAGCGGCGTGAACCCCGTCACGCATGCTGCGCGCTTCGTCGTCGCGGTCGAGGAGCTGGAGAGGGAGGAGATAGAGCGTCACGGTGAGGCCCCGTTCCTCGGTGTCCCGAGCCTCACGCCGACCATCCTCATGGGCCCCGACTTGGGAGAGCCCCAGATCAACGTCATCCCAGCGAGCGCCTACGTCGCCCTGGATATCCGCACGGTCCCGAGCCAGTCCCACGAAGAGCTCGTCCGGTGTCTCGAGGAGTGTCTCGAGAAGCTGGGGTCCGAAGACCCTGACTTCGACGCGAGGCTGGAGGTGATCGAGGAGCGCCCGCCGACGGATACCCCGCTGGAGAACCCGCTGGTGCGCGCCATGGCCGCGGCGCACCGGTACCTCACCGGGGAGGAGCCGCAATACAACGGTGTGCCCGGCGCGACGGACGGGACTTACCTGAGCACGTGGGCTGGCATTCCCATCGTCACCACGGGGGCTGGGGAACGCGAGATCCCGCACCACGCGGACGAGTGGGTCAGCGTTGAGGAACTCCTGACAACCTGCAAGCTCTACGCGGCGACCGCCATGTACTACTGCTACGGAGAGGATACGCATGTTTGACTACCGCTCGATGTTCGACCTCACCGACAAGAAAGCGCTCGTGGTGGGCGCGGGCCGGGGGATAGGGGAGGCGGGAGCGCACGCCCTCGCGGCCTTCGGGGCAATCGTCTTCTGCGCCGACGCCGACGCCGACGCCGCAGAGAATACCGCCGAGGAGGCCCGCTCTCAGGGGTGGAATGCTGAGGCGATCGAGCTCGATATGCTCGACCCCGAGAACGTGCACGCCGCAGCCGAGCGCGTGGGTGCGCCCGACGTGCTCGTCAGCACGCCGAGCATCAACGTCAGGAAGCCGCTCCTGGATTACACCGACGAGGAGTTCGACCGGGTCGTGGATCTGAACCTGAAAGGGACTTTTCGTCTGGTCCGGGAGTTCGGGCCCGAGATGGTCGGGCGCGGGTCTGGGAGCATCATCGCCTTCTCGAGCATCCGGGCTCAGGTCGTCGAGCCGGGGCAGGGGGTGTACGCGGCGACCAAGTCCGGGACCGTGCAGATGCTGCGCGCTCTGGCGGCCGAGCTCGGACCAAGAGGCGTGCGGGTCAACACCATAGCGCCGGGCGTGGTCGAGACGCCGCTGACGTCCCAGATCAAGGAGGACCCGGACTGGTGGAACTCCTACGCCCGGAAGTCCATCCTCGGGCGCTGGGCCAAGCCGCACGAGATGGCTGGCATGATCGTCTACCTCGCCTCGGACGCCAGCTCCTACGTCACCGGCGCCTTCATGCTCGTGGACGGTGGCTGGACGGCGGCCGACGGGCGCTTCACCCCGCCTTTGTAGGCGGTTTGACAGGCCGCACGTAGCTGCGGATACTTCACGCGGGCTCAAGCAAACGGAGGTACGAACGTGGCGGCTAATTCGGGCAGAGGCGGCTCGGTCTTCAGCCTGAGCGTGCGTCAGATCGTCATAGCCGGGATCCTCGGCGGGATCGCCATCTTCCTCGGCGCGACCCAGCTCGGGTTCATCCCCGTGCCGAATGTCGCGGGCCGGGCGACGATCATGCACGTGCCCGTGATCCTGGGCGGCGCACTCGAAGGCCCGGTGGTCGGCACCATCGTCGGCCTCATCTTCGGCATCTTCTCTTTTATCACGGCGGAAACCCCCATTGCCAGGGACCCGATGGTCTCTATCCTGCCGCGGCTGCCGATCGGGATCGTGGCCTGGGCCGTCTTCGCTGCCCTTCGCAGCCGCAGCCTGGACCTGGCTTCGGCCGCGGCCGGCGTCCTGGGCTCCCTGACGAACACCATCGGCGTCCTCGGGATGGCTGTGCTGCTCGGGTATCTGCCGCTCGCCGCGACCGTGCCTATATTGCCTCAGGCCATCGCCGAGGCGGTCCTGGCCGCGGTCGTGACTGTCGTCGTGGTGCGGGGCGTGATGCTCTTCAGGAGCGGGCGCACCACGGCGCCTGAGGTTGACCCCGACAGAGAGCGCCGCTACTAGCGGAAGAAGCTCTGGCGCTATGATCGAGATAGAAGGGGTCTCGTTCGCCTACAGGACGGGTGAGGCGGACGCGGTGCCTGCGCTGCGGGAGCTGGACCTGAGGATCGAGGCGGGTCAGCTCGTGGCTATCATCGGTCACAACGGCTCGGGAAAGAGCACGCTCGTCAAGCTCCTGACCGCCGTTCTATATCCCCTCGAAGGCGAGATCCGGATAGACGGCATCCCGGTGCGCGAGGAGAACCAGTGGGAGATCAGGGAGCGGGTGGCGGTCGTCTTCCAGAACCCCGACGACCAGCTGATCATGAACCGCGTCGCCGACGACGTAGCCTTCGGCCCCGAGAACCTGGGGCTCGCGCGCGAGGAGATAGAGCGGCGCGTCGGGTTCGCGCTCGGGGCGCTCGGGTTGGAGGGGATCTCTGGAACCCTCATCGAGGACCTCGCCCCGGGAGAGAAACAGAGGGTCGCTATCGCGGGCGCCCTGGCCATGCAGCCACACTTCCTGATCCTCGACGAGCCTACCTCGCTCTTGCCCGCCCCCGTGGCGGTGCGACTGATCTCCACGATCAAGGACCTGAACCGCCGCGAGGGGATGGGCGTTCTCCATGTGACCCACTCGATGTCTGAGGCCGTCCTCTTCGACCGCGTCGTGGTGCTGGACGAGGGCCGGCTGGTCATGGATGGCGCCCCGTCCGAGGTCTTCCGGCGTGTGGACGAGCTGCGCGAGATCGGGCTCGACGTCCCCCTCGCCGCGAGCCTCGCCCACAGGCTGCGCTCCCGCGGTGTACCCCTCGAGGGCGACATCCTCGACCTGGCGGACCTGCGGGCCGCGCTCTCGGGCCTGCAGGACGCGCCTGCCGGGGCCTCCGGCCCGTGAGCGCCGACGAGCCCCCGATCCTCGAGCTCCGGCATTTCCGCTACACTTACCTCGAGGGCACTCCGAAGGCGAACGAGGCCATAAGAGACGTATCGTTGTCCATCCGCCGTGGTGAGCGCGTAGCGATAGTCGGTCCCACGCACTCGGGAAAGTCCACCGTCGTCGACTCCTTCGCCCACCTGCTGCGGCTCAAGGGTGGACAGGTCTTCTACGACGGCGAGGACGTAGCCGCGCCGGGCTACGATCGGGCGGCGCTGCGCCGGCGAGTGGGCATAGTCTTCCAGCAGCCCGACTCGCAGCTCATCGAAGACGTCGTCGGCGCGGACGTAGCCTTCGGCCCGACCGCCGCGGGGATACCCGCCGAGGAGACGCGCCGGCGCGTCG
>DASTQK010000009.1:0-2419 GCA_035761765.1 Rubrobacteraceae bacterium | reverse complement strand
AGCGGCCCGCGCAGCCCGGCGGAGAGGAAGATCACACCCTTGTTCAGGGAGTTCACGACGGCGTAGAGGACGGCCGCCGCGTACCCGACCGGCCCCCCGACGCCTAAAGCGAGGAGGATGTAGCCGACCTGGCCGATCGCCGAGTAGGCCATGACCTCGGAGGTGTCGCGGCGCGAGATCGCCTGCAACCCCCCGTAGATAATGCTCGCGGCGCCGAGGATCATCACCGCCGCAGCCCCGAGCTCAAGCTCTCTCGGCAAGATGCCGGCGCCGAAACGCAGAAGTCCGTAGCTCCCGATGTTCGCCAGGGCTCCGGAGAGGATGGCGGCGATAGGCGCGTGGCTCCCGACGTAGACCGCAGGTAGCCAGAAGTGAAATGGGAACAGGCCCAGCTTCAGGCAGAACGCGGCGAAGATCACCGCCGCTATCACGATCACAGACCTCGGCTCAAGCCCTTCCGCCCTCGCCGAGATGACCTGCATGTCGAGGCTGCCGGTGATGGTGTAAAGCGCCGCGATGCCTATAAGGAACACCACCGACCCGAGCAGGTTGACGACGGCGAAGATAAAGGCGGCCCTTACCTGGTAGTCCTTTTCCCGGTAGCTGGCCAGCACGAAGGAGGCCGTCATGGAGATCTCGAAGAAGACGTAGAAGTTGAAGGCGTCTCCGGTGAGGAACAGCCCGTTCAGGCCCGCGGCCACGAGGAGGACGAGCGCCGGGAAGGCGCGCCAGCGCACCCCCAAAGAGACCTCATAGAGCAGGCAAGCCAGGATCACCCCGACGGAGACGGCGGCGAAGGTCACGCCAAGGGCGTCGGCTCGCAGCGAGATCCCGAGCCCCTCCCGCCACCCGCCCGCGACGACCTCGACCGGTCTCTCCCGGAGCACCTCGAAGGCCAGGAGAACGAGGGAGACGAAGCTGGCCCCGAGGCCCGCAGCCGCGAGCAGGCCGACCCACAGCCTGCGGCCGTCCAGCAACGCCAGCACGGCCGCGAGCAGCCAGGGGATGCCGGCCGGGAGGACGAGGAGCGTCGAGCCCGTCACCTGGTCCTCGCCTCCTCGGGCGGTCCCGCGTCCTGCTCCTCCGTGGGCACCTCCTCCTTCTCGGGATCTTCCGCGCGCTCCAGCGCCTCGGCGTCGCGCATCTCTGCCTCGGCGATCTCCTCCAGATCCACGGTGCGGTGCGAGGTGTAGAGCCGGTAGACCATCGCCAGGAGCAGGGCGGCTACGGCGAAACCTATGATGAGGGCGGTCAGAGCCATCGCCTGGACGAGCGGGTCGCTGACGCTCTCCCCCTCGGGCAGCGGGTGGATCGGCGCCACCCCACGCGTCAGCCCGGCGGAGATTATGAACAGGGTGGCCGAGTTTGAGACCAGGACTATGCCAACGACCGACCGCGCGAGGTCGCGTTGCAGGAGGAGGAACGTACCCGACGCGAAGACGATAGAGATCACGAGCGCGGCGAAGAGGATCATCGCCCGTCATCTCCCCATGCTGAAGGCTCCGCGTGCGCCTCTTCCCTGGCGATGGCGCGGGCGAAGAACGAGACTACCCCAACTGCGAAGCCGAAGACCAGCAAGAAGACCCCGAAGTCGAAGAGAACCGCGGTCATCAGCTCGAGCGTCCCGAGGTGGACGGGCTCGGTACCGGGCGGCGGGTAGTGGGTGAGCACGGCCCCTCCCAGGAAGAGCGGAACCGTGGCGACACCAAGGGCAACGAGCAGTCCGGCGAAGGAGATCGCCGTCGCGTATCGCACGGGCAAGGCCCTGCTGGCTTCCTCGTGCCCGAAGGCGAGGTATCGGAGCAAGATCCCCAGCGCGGCCACCACGCCCGCCGAGAAGCCGTCGCCAGTCTGGACGAAGCCCTTGACGAGGATGGCGGCCGCGATGAGCAGCGTCGGGAGGTACAGGAGCTTCGCCACGGCCCGTGTCACGACCCTCGCCGCCGGCTGCTCCGACTCGATCGTCACAACCGGCCGGCTGCTCCTCGCGCCTCCCCCGAGCAGAGCCCCCACCCCGAGGAGGACGAGGGCGACGACGGTGATCTCGCCCAGAGTGTCCAGCCCACGGAAGTCCGCCAGGATGGCCGTGACCGCGTTCTTGGCGTGCGCCTCCGGGGCGAGGCGCACGTGCTCTTCGGCTATGGTCCGTCCGGCCGGCGGCTGCGAGAGCGCACCCCAGACCACCACGAAGGCGAAGGCGCCGGCGACCACCGACACGAATACCTTGCGGGGCAGCCTGAGAGGTGGCATCCCCGCCTGGCGGTGCAGGACCCGGTAGGGTATGAGCCTCAGGGTGGCGACGAGCAGCAGCGTGAGCAGGGTCTCGACCAGAACCGCCACGAGCGTTACGCTCGGCGCCCCGTAGAAGGCGTAGGCGACTGCCAGCGCGGAGCCCGCGCTGGAGAGCACCAGCGCGAGC
>DASTQK010000008.1:0-6620 GCA_035761765.1 Rubrobacteraceae bacterium | reverse complement strand
TTCGCAACCGATGCCCTGCTGCTGGTGGTGATCGTACTCGGCCTCGCCGCTACCATCGGCTACCGATGGTACGTCAATCAGTACGAGTTGCCGGGCGAGTTCGAGTACAGGGACACCATAGGCGCCTGGTTCCGCAGCCTCTTCCTGTTCAGGCCTGAGGCAGACCTCATGGTCGGGGCGCCCCTGATCTTCCAGCTCCACACTCTATCCGCCTTCGTCCTGTTCGCTCTGTGGCCTTTCTCCAGCCTGGTGCACGTCTTCAGCCTGCCCCTGGGCTACCTGCGTCGCAGCTACATCCAGTACCGGAGCTCGGATCCCCGGGCAACCCTGGCCCGCGAGAGGACCCTGCGCGAGGGCCAGGCGCCCCGGGCGGTGGAGCAGAGCCGCCGCGTCGAGTGAGTTCCGGGAGGTAGACGCTTGTTCCGCGCCTTGTCGGAGAGTGTGAACTGGAGGGCCGTGGTAGTCGGGTGGGGGGTGCACGGCGTGATGGTCGCGATACCCGGCTTCGCCTTTGTGGTGGTCGCTGTGGTTTCGGCTATACTCATCGCCACCGCCGGCATCGTGCTGGTCGAGAGGGGCATCTCGCCCCCCAGCGTGACACTCGCGAGCCTGGCTCTCCTAGCCCTGAACCTCCTCGGCGGCAAGCTGGGCGAGTGGGAGACCGGTCGGCTCCTCGGGAGGAGCGAGCCGCCCTCCGAGATAGAACGCGGAGGCGTCGTGTAGGACTGCTCTGGAGAGGGGGCGAAGCTATGCAGAAAGGAACCAAGCGTCTCGTGGTGGCGATGGCCGTGGTCGCGGTTGCCGTGGCCGGGCTGCTGGTGGTGCTGAGCCAGCTCGGCGGCGCCGGGGGTTCGCAGGAGATGTTCGCCGGCATCCCGCAGGATGGGACGAGGCTCGGGAGGGAGGAAGCGCCGGTGACGATATCGCTCTACGAGGACTTCCAGTGCCCGGCGTGCGGCCAGTTCGCGCGCGAGACGCTGCCGGAGGTGGTCGAGCGCTACGTGAAGCCGGGGGAAGTGAAGCTGATCTCCGAGACGCTCGCCTTCCTCGGACCAGACTCGATCTCCACCGGGCGCGCGGCAATCGCCGCCGGTGAGCAGGACCGTTACTGGAACTACGCCTACCTGCTCTTCGAGAATCAGGGGGGCGAGAACAGCGGCTACGCTACCGAGGAGTTCCTGACGAACCTGGCGGAGGAGACGCAGGGCCTCGACGTCGGCGAGTGGGAAGAGGCGCGCGACGCGCCCTTCGTCGAGGAGGAGCTAGAGGCTGCCCAGCAGAGGGCGAGCTCGGAGGGCGTCCAGGCCACTCCGACGCTCGTGGTCTCCGGTCCGGGCGGCGAGACGACGCTGAGGGGGGCCGTACCGATAAGCGAGGTCGAGAAGGCCGTCGAGGAGGTGAGAGCCGGGTGAGCGAGCGGGCCTTGCGGGGCCTGCTCGCCGCTGTCGCGGTGGCCGGCCTCCTGGTCAGCGCCTACCTGACCTGGAGCCAGCTGCGGGGGGTCGCCCCCATATGCGTGGGCAGCGGCAGCGGCTGCCAGACGGTCCAGACGAGCCGCTACGCCCAGATAATGGGTTTCCCCGTCGCCGCCCTCGGCGTCCTCGCCTACGCGGGATTGCTGCTCTCGGCCGCGATCCGTGGCGAGAGGTCCGCGCTCTTCGGACTGTTCGTCGCCCTGGTCAGCGTCCTTTTCAGCGCCTACCTGACGTACCTGGAACTGTTCGTGATCGGGGCCATCTGCCAGTGGTGTTTGGCGAGCGCCGTACTGGTGGTAGCTGCCCTGATCCTCACGGCCCTCCGCCTCGGACGAACGGCGAAATAGTTGGTGGCAGATGGTAGTGGGTAGTCTGGCGGGGAAGACCATCGTTGTCCTCGGCGGCTCTAGCCCCTGCGGGGCCGCGACGGTGAGAGCGCTGGCCCGCGAGGGCGCCAACGTCGTGCTCGGGGGACGCAGCCGCGATCGGCTGGAGGCGTTGGAAGAGGAGGTGCGGGCCTCCGGCGGAGGGGCCGTGGTCGTCGGCGTCCACCTCGCCAAGCGCCACCATCCGGTGCACCTGATGGAGGCCGCCGTCGAGGCGTTCGGCGGCCTGAACGTTCTGCTGTTCATGGCCCGCTCCGCGGCGCCCCCGTTGAGAACCCTGGAGGTCGAGGCCTGGGAGCGCTCCGTGGACGTGAACTTGAAAGGCTTTATCTACAGCGTTGCGGCGGCGCTCCCGATCATGCGCGCGGGGGGCGGCGGACACGTTGTCTGCCTCGACGCTGAAGACCGAAGAGCTCCCGACCCGCTCTACCGGGCTGGCCAGGCGGCCGTGCGCGTCGTCCTGCAAGAGCTGGCCCGGGAGTTCGAGGACCTCCGCGCGACCGAGCTGAGGCTTGCCGACGCGAGCCCCGAACGTTGCGCAGCGGCCGTACGCCAGGTGTTGCTGGACCCCTCCGATGCGGGTAACGGGTTCTCGATAAGGGAGGTCCCATGACCAGGAGCGGGCTGACGGGAACGGTTGGGAGGTGGGAGTGGTGTTGAGTGGAATCGTCGGCACGCTGCACGCCGTCCTCGCCGGGGTATGGCTCGGGGGTGTGCTCTTCACGACCGCGGTCGTCTCGCCCGCGCTGAAGGCGATGAAGTGGAGCGAGCCGGAGCGCGTGCAGGTCCGCTCGGAGATCGGGAAGCGCTACGCGAAGGTGGGAACCATCAACCTGGCCCTCCTCGCCCTCTTCGCCCTGCTGGACGGACTTCTGGCGGGGTTCGGGGCCGCCCTGTACGCGGAGTGCCTGCTGCTCGCCGTCCTCTTCGGGCTCGTGGCGACCCACGGCGCCTACTTCGGGCGTCGGCTAAAGGAGCTGGCCGCAGCCGAGCGCGCCGCCGCGAGCGAAGAGAAGGCCCGCGCCCTCGCCGAGCGGCGGCGCGACCTGCAGAGAGCATCGCTGCGGGTCTCTATGGCCAACCTGCTCGTAAGCCTTGCGGTCGCGTTGCTCGCCACGGGGTAGTGTTCACCTGTTGGCGAAGCGGAGCTGGATGCTCGTGCCGCGGCCCGGGCTCGAGATAATATCCACCTCGGCCCCGACCTCTTCGGCGCGGCGTCGCATGTAACGCAGGCCGAGCCCGGGCGGGGGGTCTCCGGTGTCGAAGCCGCGCCCGTCGTCCCGGATCCTCACGATAACGACGGAACCCACCCTTCGGGTCTCGAGCCAGAGGTTGCGGGCCTGCGCGTGCTTGACGGCGTTCCAGGAGGCCTCGACGAAGACCCTCTGCGCGGCGGCGACCTCTGCTGGCCTCAGGAACTCGAAAGGGACCCTGAAGTCCTCGTGGGTCTGGATGCCGAAGTACTCCTCGAACCGCATGAGGCGGTGGCGCAGGTAGTCGCTTGGGTTGGACGCCACCTCCCCGTGGATGGCCTGCAACTCGTCGTATCGTTGGGAGACGCGAAACTCGGCCTCCTGGGAGACCTCGAGCGCCCGGGTGAGCATCCGCCGGGCGGCGTCGTGCTCGCCGCGACGTTCGGCCTCCAGAGCGGCGCGCAGGGAGAGGGAGATGCCGTGCACGCCCTGCTTGACGGTGTCGTGCAGCTCGTAGAGGACGCGGCCCTGCTCACCCTTGCGCGCCGCCGCCTCCTGCTCCCGGTTCAGGCGCCGGTTGACGAAGGAGATCAGCGCGATGCGCAGGGCCAGGTAGAGGAGGAGGATCGCGCCCCCATAGGAGACGTAGGCCGGCAGCGGAGGGTGCTCAGCGCCCCACACCAGCACGATTGAGAGCTGGATCGCGGGCGAGAGCGGGCCAAGCCACAAGGCAAAGACCCTCCACGGCCCTATGCGCTGTCTGGTCGTGTTCATGGGGACGGCCCGGAACGCCGCGAGGCCCACGAAGACGAAGCCCAGAGCCCAGAAGAGATCGGGCCACCCCACGGCCCCGTACGAGCCGCCGGAACGGGCCCAGAGGTACCATCCGTCGGCGAGCGCGAACGCCACGAACCCTGCCATCAGGAGCCCGACGAAGGGGGGTCTGCCGGCGGTGGTGAAGACCACGAGGCCAAGGAAGAAGAGCGCCACGTCGAACAGTGGCCACGAGAGGACCGCGAGGACGGCCCACGAGGGACCGGCCTCCGCGACCGTCCTTCCCAGGAAAAAATACCAGACCAGGATCCCGGACGATATCATGATCCCGAGGGAATCGAGGAGGACGACGAAGGTGTCTCCCTTGGTCGTCGAGTTGACCAGGATTAGCATGGCGCAGGCGAAGAAGAGGTAGAAGACGAGGTAGGCAGCGTGGTGGTAAGAGAGGTCTTGCGCCGCGAACGCGGACCTCTGGAGCGCATCCCAGCCCAGGTCTCCGACCAGGCCGGCGAGCAACCCTGCGACCAGTAACCCCCAGAAGAGCCGCTCCCTCCCCCGGACGCCCGAGGCCGTCCGCACCGAACTCACCAGCGCGAAACCTGCCGCTGCGTAGTAGAGCGCGCCCGCCGTGAGGTAGCGCACCGTCGAGCCCTCCGGGAGCGCGGCGTAGACGACGACGCCCACAGTCCAGCAGGCCAGCGCCACCACGAAGGCAACACGTAGCCCGCGCGGAGCGCGCAGTCCGCCCACGTTCGATGCCTGCATCGACCGCCCTCCCGATCTCGGTCGTCTCTATCGTACCAAGCCGGCCCGCGCCGGGCTACCTTTCTGCCTTGTGGTGTTAGAGTGGACCCTTCGACGGCCCGGAGAGGAGTCGCATGGAATACAGACGGTTGGGCACCACGGGGCTGATGGTCTCCGAGCTGTGCCTCGGGACGATGACGTTCGGGCGCGAGCTGGACGAGGATGGCTCGAGAGCCATGATCCGCCGCTTCCTCGAAGCCGGCGGCAACTTTGTAGACACCGCGGATGTCTACGAGCAGGGCGCCTCCGAAGAGATAGTAGGCCGCGCCCTGAAAGACGTCAGCCGCGAAGACGTCGTGCTCGCCACGAAGGTCCGCTTCCCGATGGGCGAAGGTCCGAACGATCTCGGCCTCTCGCGCAAGCACATCGTCTCGGGCTGCGACGCGAGCCTCAGGCGCCTCGGAACCGACTATATCGACCTCTACCAACTCCACGCCTGGGACGCCGCTACCCCACTCGAAGAGACGCTCTCGGCGCTCACGGATCTGGTGCGGCAGGGAAAGGTTCGCTACGTCGGGGTCTCGAACTTCACGGGCTGGCAGCTGATGAAGGCGCTGTACGTGAGCAAGCTCCATGGCTTCGAGAGGTTCGTGAGCCTGCAGCCACAGTACTCGCTCGTGGAGAGAAACATAGAGCGCGAGGTACTTCCGGCCTGCCGGGAGGAGGGTGTCGGCGTCATCCCGTGGGGACCGCTCGGTGGCGGCTTTCTCTCCGGCAAGTACCGGCGCGGCCAGGAGCCGCCCGAGGGCTCGCGCATAGCGGGCGTCCCCGACGAGTTCGAGGAAGCCTGGCACAAGCGCAACGTCGAGCGTAACTGGCGTACGCTGGATGCGGTAGGCGGGATCTCCGAGGAGACCGGCAAGTCCTGCTCCCAGATCTCCCTCAACTGGCTCCTGAGGCAGGAGGGCATCACGGCCCCGATCATAGGCGCCAGACGCATGGAGCAGCTGGAGGACAACCTCGGCGCCGCGAGCTGGGAGCTGAGCGAAGAGCAGGTAGAGAGACTCGACAGGGCGAGCGCCATCGAAGATATCTACCCTTACCGCATGATCCAGGAGATGCAGCGGGTCTAGTCGCCGCCGCGTTTGGTAGACTGATCGCATGGACCGCTACGGCTTCGATGTGCGCCTGAGCCCCTCGGCGCGCGAGCTTCTGAGACCGGAGGAGGCTCTCGTCCTCGACTGGCACCGCTTGGCGCTCTGCTGCGCCGGAGCCGGGGAGATGAGCCTCTACCCGATGAAGGAGGAGAGGGCCAGAGCCCGCAAGGGCCTCGTGCACCTCAAAGGTGAGGCCCCGATCTACGCCGCCCGCGCCATCTTTCCGCACCTCGCCGGACGCGAGGTCACCATCGACGCGCGCAGGACCCTGGGCATGCGCCGCTTTACCTCCGATCTGCCAGGCGACTTCGGCCTGCGCGCCGTACTGGGACGCCTCCCGGAGCCCGAAAGAGCGACCCACTAGACTTCTCCAGACCGGCCCTCTGCGCAACGTCCAAGCCGGTAGGGAAGTGTCCTGTCTTGCACCGCGAGAACGCTTCGATCAAGCGCTTGACTCGAAGCGTGCGTTGTTGCTAGAGTAATCAATGAATCTATTGATTACTTGGTTAATAGGTATCGAATGAGCAGCGGGACGTTCAAGGACGATCTCTACGCCGAGTTCGCGGTGTTGGGGAAAGTGCTGGCGAACCTGGTCGAGGTCGAGACACGAGAACAGGCGAGATCGCCAGAGCGTGACTCTCAGCCAGCGCGGGGTCGGAGCAGATCCGCTCCTTCAGCCCTGACCTGAGTACACAAGCCACTTGCGGGTGGCCGTCTCGGGGTTCATTATTGCCCTCGGGGTAGCGGTGCTTGCGTGGTACGGGATCAAGAAGGGCGAGCGGTGGGCGCTACTGACCGCGTTTGTGGTCGCGGTGGCTTTGCCCCTGCATGGGATAGGGACGCTCGGACATCTGGGTTTGACCTACCTGGACGCCCTCCAATGAAAGGAGG
>DASTQK010000007.1:0-2617 GCA_035761765.1 Rubrobacteraceae bacterium | reverse complement strand
ACTAGCTCCTTCCCCACCAGAGTCTTGTGCACCTCCATCCATGTTACATCACGGGAGAGATCCGCGTGCTTTATGCTATGTTGGCTACTAGAAGGTGGAGGCGGGATTACGCGGGGAGTGACGAGGGTAATTAAGAGCACCGGGTATTCAGATCGGGCCGAAAGGAGCGTGAGGTATGGAGGGGCGAGAGCGGGTCGCGGAGTTCGGCAGAGAGCTCAGGGAGGGACCCGAGCCCTCTGACCGGAGCGTCAAGGAGATAATAGACGCTCTCAAGCCGCAGCTTCAGGAGCTGGTCGACAAACAGGTCGAGCTGGCGCGCACAGAACTCGTGCCGGTGGGGAGACAGGCTGGCATCGCCACGGGCCTTCTCGTCACTGGCGCCGTGTTCTTGCTCGTCTTCCTCATCTTGTTCTCTCTAACCGGGGTATACGTGCTCAACCTGTTTCTGTCTCTGTGGCTCTCGGCGCTCATCGTCTCTGGCGTACTGCTTTTGATCGGGGTTATACTGGCTGCGTCTGGCGCCAACATACTCCGGAGGTTGGACCCTGTGCCGCACCGGACGATAGGCACACTCCAGCAGAACATAAACTGGTTGAAGGGGCAATTCAGGTCGTGAGCGAGATACCGGAGCGCATAGAGCGGGAGATGTTCGAGATCCGGAGCCGCATGGCTCCGGACGTGCAGGACCTCCGCCAGCACGTCAATCCGAAGGTCGTGAGCAAGCAGCTCAGCACCAAGATCAGGGACCGGATCAGGGAGACCGCAAGCCGCGCGGGCCGAAGCCTCCTGGACTCCGCCAGGCGCCAGGCCAACGCGTTCGGAGAGGTCCGCAGGAAAGGGGACCCCTCCGCCCTGACCGACGCCGTCAAGAGCGACCCTCGGCCCCTGATCCTGCTCGCCATCGCCCTGGCTGCAACGCTCCTGGCGGCGCGCAAGATCTCCAACGGTCGCGAAGGGTAGAAGGAGCCCCGGTCTCCGGAGCGGGTCCCTTGACCCACGTCCACTTCCAGCCCGTGGGCGGCGCGGCTGGCGACATGACCCTCGCGAGCCTCGTCGCGGCAGGGGCGCCGATGCACGAGCTCACGGCCTCTCTACGCGTTCTGAACGTTGCCTTCGACCTCACGACCGAGCGGGTCGAGATAAGCGGCGTCGGTGCGCTCCGGGCGACGGTTGCCCATCCGGAGCAACATGCCCACCGCACCTTCGAGGACATCCGCGAGCTGGTAGGAGGAGCTGGTCTCCCCGACCGGGTCTCGGCGCGGGCACTCGAGGCCTTCCGGCGCCTGGCGGTCGCCGAGGGGACGGTTCACGGCCGGGACCCCCGGGAGGTGACCTTCCACGAGGTCGGCGCGGTGGACTCGATCGTGGATGTGGTCGGAAGCTGCGTGGCGCTGGAGTTGCTCGGTGTGGAGTCGGTCAGTTGCGGCCCCCTGCCGCTGGGCAGCGGCGTCGTCGGGTCCGCCCACGGCCTTCTCCCCTCCCCCGGCCCGGCGACGCTCGAGGTCCTCCGAGGCTCTCGGGTGCGCTGGGTGGAGGAGCCGAACGAGACGACCACCCCGACCGGCGCGGCGCTCATGAGCGCGCTCACCGGCGGCGCGTTCTCGGATGCGGCGCCGCCCATGGAGCTGCGCGGGGTGGGCTACGGGGCCGGACGGGCGCGTCTGCAGAACGCCCCGAACCTGCTGCGCGCGGTGGTCGGGGAGCTTGAGGGTGATGCGCGGGGGATCCAGCTCCTCGAGGCGAACGTGGATGACGCGCCGGGTGAGCTCCTCGGGGCGGCGGTGGAGCGCCTTCTCGCCGCCGGAGCCCTCGACGCCTGGCTCGAGCCCATAGTCATGAAACGCAGCCGCGGCGCCTACAAGGTCTGCGCCCTCGTCTCTTCCGCCGACCGAGAGCGCCTCGCCCGGCTCCTCATGCGAGAGACGGGCTCTCTAGGCGTGCGCCACCTGCCCGTGGGCCGCACAGTCGCCGAACGGCGGGTCGCCGAGGTCGAACTCCCTTACGGAAGGTGCCAGGTCAAGGTCGGGAGCCTCGACGGGGAGGACTTCGTCGTGGCTCCCGAGTACTCCGACGCCGCCCGGCTCGCCGAGAAGACCGGCTTGCCGCTGCCCGTCGTCTACTCTGACGCCAGAGCCGCGTATGGCAGCCATCAGAAACAATAGAGAGAGCTTGCTCTCTGGTACTCCGAACCGCTCTAAGCGGGCATGACGTTTACCGCCTGCATCCCCTTCCTGCCCTCGGTCTTCTCGAAGGTCACGCGGGCGCCCTCCTCCAGGGACCTGAACCCGCTACCCTCGATGCCGGAGTAGTGGACGAAGAGATCCTCGCTCCCGTCGTCCGGGGAGACGAAGCCGTAGCCCTTCTCGTCGCTGAACCACTTCACCGTTCCCTGCTGGGCCATGCGCCTGCGCCCACCTTTCTTTCCTGGGCCCACCGACGAAAGCACCGCCCCGAGCCTGCGAGCAGCGTCCTGCCGGTCCGACCCTCTTCCCAACAGCGCTCCGCACTCTAGTACAAGAACGGGCGGTTTGCATACACGGTCTCGGCTACTCCGGGAAGTCCGAGTCGAGGAGCGCGGCGCAGTCTCTATAGACCTCGACGGCTCCCGCTTCTCTGA
>DASTQK010000006.1:0-11486 GCA_035761765.1 Rubrobacteraceae bacterium | reverse complement strand
GGCGAGGATAGCCGGGATCCTGGCCGACTCGCCCGACGACCCCGAAGGGCCTGCGCGGGCCCTTCTCTCCGCGGCGCTGGACGCCGGTGGCTCGGATAACGTCACCGTGATCGTCGTGGACGTGAGGGAGGAGCCCCCGCGCACAGAGCGCGCCGGCGACACCCACGAGATGCCCTCCGTCGCGCGCTCCGGGGAAGGGAGCCAGACGACAAACCGCCCGCCCCCGCAGCGGCCCAGGAACGCCGGTAGAGACCGTGCCCCCGGGCGCCCGAAAGCGGCGCGCAGGAAGCGCAAGAGGGCTGGTCTCGGGAGGTTCGTGCGGGGAGTCGCCGCGGTGCTGATCGTCCTCATCGCCCTGACGCCCGCGTACCTGTGGGGATCTAGCCGGTACTACCTCGGCCTCGAAGACGGCGAGGTGGTGGCCTACCGCGGGCTACCCTACGCACCTCTGGGCGTCGAGCTCAACACGGAGTGGCGCAGGACGGGCGTCGAGATATCGGACGTGAAGACACCCTACCGGGATCCCATAGAGGACCACACGCTCTACACCCGGGAAGAGATAGATCCCGTCCTGCAAGACCTCGGCAAGTAGCATGACCCAGCGCGCCACCAGCCCCATGATCCTCGCCCTGCTCATAACTTCTTTGGGGTTTGCGACCCTGATCTTCGCGCAGGAGGCGGCCAGCCCGCCGCTTGTCTACGGCGCCTACTACACCGGGACGCTCTTCGTCCTCTACCTTGGCGTGCGGCTGCTCCTCCCCCACTCCGACGTCCTGCTATTGCCGATAGTAACCATGCTCACCGGCATCGGGCTCGTCATGATCTTCCGCCTCACCTACGATATCCAGGGGGCCGAGAACCTCGCGATGACGCAGGCGGTCTGGATCCTGGTCGGAAGCGGGGCGATGTTCGTTATCGTGCTGCTCTTCCGCAACTACCACCGCCTCTTTGACTACAAGTACCTGCTCGCCCTGGGCGCGGTCGCCCTCATAGCCTCGACGTTCACGCCTTTCGGCTACGAGGTGAACGGGGCGAGGCTCTGGGTGGCTATAGGCCCCGTCAACTTCCAGCCCTCCGAGTTCGCTCGCATCGCGCTCGTGGTCTTCTTCGCCGGCTACCTGGCCGAGAAGCGCGACGTTATGACGGCGACGAGCCGCACCGTGCTCGGCATCCAGTTCCCTGCCCTCAAGTACTTCGGACCCGTAGCCCTGGTGTGGGCCGCCTCTCTCGGGCTCCTGGTCTTCGAGAAGGATCTCGGGAGCAGCCTGCTGTTCTTTGCCGTTCCCCTGCTCATGCTCTACGCGGCGACGGGCCGCATCGCCTACGTGCTGCTCGGCACCGTCCTCTTCTCCGTGGGCTCGCTCGTGACGTACCTCCTCTTCGGCCACGTGCAGCTCAGGGTGCAGAGCTGGCTCGACCCGTGGGAGGACCCGGACGGGACGGGGTTCCAGATCCTCCAGAGCATCTTCAGCATCGCCGACGGCGGCCTCACCGGCACCGGGCTGGGCGCGGGGTTCGCCCAGACGATCCCCGAGGTCCAGACAGACTTCATCTTCTCCGCCATAGCGAGCGAGCTCGGTCTGCTCGGGGCGACGGCGGTGCTCCTGGCGTTTCTGGCTTTCGTCTACCGGGGGATCAAGATATCGCTCCTCGCCGGGGACGAGGCCTCGAAGCTCCTGGCCTTCGGGCTGACGGCGATGTTCGCGCTGCAGACCCTGGTGATCGTCGGCGGGGTGACCAAGGCTATACCGCTGACCGGCATCACGCTCCCCTTTGTCTCCTACGGCGGCTCCTCGGTGGTGGGCAACTTCATCCTGACCGCTCTTCTGCTCGTCATCTCGGAGAAGGCGGGCAAGCGCGAGGCCGAGGAGACCGTGTACGAGGGCGGCGCGTGAACGCGCACGTCAGGAGGACCTTCTACCTCTTCGCCGCAGGTTTCGTAGCCCTGGTAGGCATGCTCGTCTACTGGCAGGTCTACGCCCGCGAGTCGCTGGCCAACAACCCGCAGAACGCGCTCCAGACCCGGAGAGCCATAGAGACCCCGCGCGGGCTCATCCTGGCCGGCGACGGTGAGACGGTGCTCGCCGAGAGCGTGCGCCGCAAGACGGAGAGCGGCCGCGTCTACGACCGCGTCTACCCAGGGGGGGAGGCCTTCTCCAGCGTGGTCGGCTACTGGAGCACCAAGTACGGGGCCACGGGGCTCGAGATAGGGCAGAACTCCGAGCTCTCCGGTACCGGGGAGCCCGCCACTTTAGACGCCCTCATAAACCAGATGACCGGCGGCCCCCAGCCCGGCAACAACGTGGTGCTCACGCTGGATCCGGAGCTGCAGAGGATCGCCTACGAGGGGCTCGCGGCGACCGCCACGGGCCGGGGCTCCGCGATGGCGGTAGACCCCAGGACGGGCGATATCCTGGCCCTCGTCTCCTACCCCTCCTACGACCCGAACAACATAGACGAGAATTTCCCGGAGCTGGCGAACGACCCGAGCACGCCCCTCTATAATCGCGCGACCCAGAGCCTCTACCCGCCAGGCTCGACCTTCAAGGTGATAACGTCCGCAGCCGCGCTGAAGGCCGGGGTGCGCCCCTCGGACGAGTTCTTCGACCCTGGTTTCCTCGACACGCCGGGCTACAGGGTGGTCAACTACCAGCGCAAGGACTTCGGGCGGCTCACCTTCGCCGAGGCCCTGGTGTTCTCGGTCAACGTCATCTTCGCCAAGATCGCCATAAACGAGGTGGGGCCCGAGCTCCTCTACCAGACGGCGCGGGACTTCGGCTTCGGTGACCCCTACGACGACTTCCCGCTGCCCGTCTCCGCCAGCGACCTCGGCTATCCCGTAGACCAGTGGGTCGAGGGGAACACGGCCCAGATATCCTTCGGCCAGGACAGGGTCTCCTCCAACGTCTTCGAGATGGGCCTCGTGGCCGCCACGGTCGCCAACGGCGGCGTGATGATGGACCCCCGCATCGTGCGGGAGGTCCGCTCCCCCGAGGGCATCATCCTCGACAGGCCCGCCCCCAGCGTCCGCCGCAGGGCGCTCGACGCGGCGACGGCCCAGACGCTCAACGGGATGATGCGGGGCGTGATCACCACGGGGCAGCTAACGGAAGCCGAGGTCCCTGGCGTAGCGGTCGCCGGCAAGACGGGGACCGCGGAGGCTCCGCCGGGCCAGCCGCACTCCTGGTTCGTCTCCTTCGCCCCCGCCGAGGATCCGGAGATAGCCGTCGCGGTCATGGTAGAGAACGGCGGCGAGATAGGACCCCAGGGCGACGCTGCCACCCCGGCTATCCCCATCGCCCAGGACATCATGGAGGCTTACCTGAAGGATGGGGGCAGGTAAAGCTATAATGCCGAGGTCATGCAGCAGCTCGTAGACAATCGCTACCGCTTGGTCAAGCCTCTGGGCAGCGGTGGCATGGCCGACGTCTACCTGGCCCACGACAACATCCTCGAGAGGGACGTAGCCCTCAAGGTCATGAGCACCCGCTACGCGACCGACGAGGAGTTCGTCGAGCGCTTCAAGCGCGAGGCCCAGAGCGCCGCCGCCCTCTCCCACCCCAACATCGTCTCCATCTTCGACCGGGGCGAGTCGGAGGACGGGACGTACTACATAGCGATGGAGTACCTCCCAGGCGGCACGCTGAAGGACAGGATCATGAGCAAGGGAGCTCTGCCGGCCCGCACCGCCGCCGCCGTGGCGCTCCAGATCGCAGAAGCCTTGCAGTGCGCCCACGAGCGAGGCGTGATCCACCGCGACATAAAGCCGCACAACATCCTGATCACCGAGTCAGGCGACGTGAAGGTGACGGACTTCGGCATAGCCAGGGCCGCTTCTTCTTCAACCATGACCCGTACGGGTTCCATACTCGGGACCGCCCACTACATCTCGCCCGAGCAGGCGATGGGCGAGCCGGTCGGCCCGGCGAGCGACCTCTACTCTTTGGGGGTCGTCCTCTACGAGATGCTCACGGGCGAGCTGCCCTACGATGCGGAGACCCCTCTCGGGATCGCGATGAAGCACGTCAACGGGCACCTGCAACCACCGAAGACGGTAGACCCCTCGATCTCCGACGGGATAAACGCGATAACGTGCCGGCTGCTCGCCAAGGACCCCGAGGACCGCTACGCGAGCGACGCCGAGCTCATCGAGGACCTCGAGCGTGTCGCAGCGGGTCTGGAGCCCGCGGACGCGACGACCGAGTTGATGAGCACCCGCGCCATGCCGGCCGCGGCGGTGCTGGCGCCCACCCGCGTCGGTCCGCCGCCCGTCGAACGCAGGAACGGCAAACGCCGCAGGGGCTGGCCTCTGGTCCTGGCGCTCCTCGCGCTGCTCCTCCTGGCTCCGCTCGCCTGGGCCGGCTACAACTACCTGAACGGCCAGCAGGAGCGGGCGGCCCGGATCTCCGTCCCGGAGCTGGTCGGCATGACGGTCGAGGAGGCCGAGAACCAGGTCGGCAACGACTTCGAGATAGTCATCGAGAGGGAGGTCCGGGGCGAGGACGAGGTCGGCACGATCCAGAGCCAGAGCCCGAAAGGCGGCGAGGCCGAGGAGGGCTCGACTATCTCGGTCACCGCCGTCGGGACGCAGGTCGCCGACGTGCCGGACGTCGTGGGCGATAACGGCGAGGCCGCCGAGCAGACCCTCAAGGACGCCGGCTTCGACGTCGCCGTGGATAAAGCCGAGAGCTCCTTCAAACAGGAGGGCAAGGTAACGGACCAGAGCCCGCCGGCCGGAGACTCGGCAGAGACCGGCTCTGTGGTGACGATCACCGTCGGGACCGGACCTTCCACGGTGAAGGTTCCGAGCGTCTGGGGTAACACCCCGGACCAGGCGGCCGGGATACTCGCGGACTACGAGCTGGAGCTCGGCACGGTGAGCGAGGACTACAGCAGCGACGTGGCGGAGGGCCAGATCTTCTACCAGGACCCGGCCGAGGGAGAGAGCATCGAGCCCGGCAGCGCGGTGGCGGTCATCGTGAGTCTCGGCCCCGAGCAGGTCGAGGTCCCGGACGTCTTCGGCCTTTCCCTCAAGGAGGCCCAGGATGTCCTGGCGAGCGCTGGTCTCTTCTCCAACGCCTTCGAGGTCGAGGACAACGAGCCAGCCGGCACCGCCCTCTCGACGGAGCCGGGGGCAGGGACCCTGGTCGACCCGCAAACCACCGTGACCCTCTACTACAGCGGTGGTCCCGCCCAACCCGCCACCGCCTCCCCCGCCCCCGCTGAGGAAGACGGGGGTAACGGCGCCAGCCTCCGGGAGTCGCTCAGGGAAGCCTTGCAGGGGAACAACGCTAGAGACAACTCTAGAGACACCGGCGGGAACAACGCTAGAGACAATAGCGGGAACAACGCTAGAGACACCGGCGGGAACAACGGTAGAGACAAGGGCGGGAACAATTAGGTCCTTCTGACCCCGCGCACGACCCTCTCAGGGCACTTCGAGAAGCTCCCTTCTAACGTAGTCCTCCAGCTCACCGGCTCCCATCTCCCGAGGCGGGCTCACCTCGACGAAGCTGTGGCGGCCGAGGGCGTTCTCTGCGAGCCAGCTCTCCTCGACCTCCTTGGCGCTCCCGAGGTCGTAGCCGGTCTCGAAGTAGAGGGTACGGAGCTCGCCGCCTGCAAGCTCGACCACCAGGATCGGGTATCTACCGGGGGAACGGGCCCTGACCTTCACCGTCTTTGCGACTGTGGACATGCCCGGAGTCTATACCAGAACGGCCCGCCATAGAAGCCGGACAAGGGGGGCTGCAGGAGCGCCGTGATAGAATCACGCCAGTATGAAGATGCCGTATGACGCTCACATTCGCGGAGGGAGACCTCATGTCAGATCCCATACCCAAAGACGGAGGAACTGAGGCCAGAGGCTCCGACGAGTCCTTACCCGACCGGCTACCGCCTCTGGACCTGCCGGAGGAGTTGATCAGGAGGCGTCTCGCGCGCCTGGACACGAGACGCGCGCTCGCCGATCTCTGCAAGAGCGTACCAGGGCTCGAGGAGGTCCTCCTCCCACGCGGCATCCAGGCCGACGCCCTGACCCGCAAGTCCGGAGCCGGCGCCTCGCTGCTCAAGCACCTGGCGCGTCGGATAATGCAGGATCCCCTCGCCTGGAGCGCGTTCCGGACCGCCGTGCAGGAGCAGATCCCACCCGAGACCTTCGATGCCCTGGAGGACTTCTCGCCCAAGAGACTCAAGAAGCTCTCCGGTGCTCACAGCACCGAGGGCCTGCTACTGGCGGCTTTGAGCGGCGAGGAGGAGCCGGACGAAGAGGTCGTTGGCACCCTCGCGAGGGCCTGGAGGGACGAACACCAGCAGGCCGAGAAGCTAGCCTCGGAGAACGCCCACGTCCGGCAGCTCGAGACCGAGCTGGAGCGCCTGAAGCAGGAGAACGAGCAGCTCTCTTTCGCCTCGCGCGCCGCCAAGGAGCGCGCCGCGGCGCTGGCCGAGGAGGTCGAGGTTCTCACCGGCGAGCGCGAGGGAGCCTCGAATCTGGTGCGCAAGGCGGAGGAGCGGGCGGCCTCGGCCCTGGACATGCGTAGCCAGCTCGACGAGCGCATCGCCGAGCTGGAGAGACGCGGTACCCAGCTGGAGCGGGCCCTCGAGGGCGAGCGGTCGGCCTACTCGAAAGCCGCCGAACGCGTCGAGGAGCTGCACACGGAGCTCGGACAGGTGATGGCCCAGAGGGACCGCATCCAGGCCGCGCTTCAGAACGCCCGGTTCACCGACAAGGGGTTCGGGGAGCTGCTGGTGCGGGCCGTCAAGAATGAGGTGTCCGCGCTGCCTACCTCCGTCGACAGCGCGGCCCGGACCGCCCGTCTGCTCGAATTCATGGGCAAGGTGCTCGCGGCCCACAACGACCTTCGCGAGCCCGGCTCCGAGCCCTCCGGTGAGGAAGCCGAAGATTCGGAGTCCTCTCCAGCTAGCCCGTCCACAGGCGGCCCCGCCACGTCCAGGATAGAGGTCTACGCCAGGCCCCGGCCGACGCTCTCCTTCCGCGCCCTGGGTGGAGCCGGGGAGGTAGGCGGCAGCAGCCACCTGCTCGACTTCGGTGCGACGAGGGTGCTTGTGGACGCCGGCATCAAGCCCGACGGCCGGGGTCCTCTGGCGCCGAACTTCAGGAAGCTCGAAGGGCTCGACGCGGCGGTGGTGACCCACGCGCACCTGGACCACTGCGGCGCGCTGCCGCTCCTGGTACGCGACAAGCCGGAGCTGCCGATCTACTGCACCCCGCCGTCGGCCAAGCTCATCGTCAACGCGCTCAACGACCACGCGGCGATGGGCGGTGGCGTCGCAGGGGGCGCTCCGATCCACGAGGTCAAGAAGCGGCTCGTCCCGGTCCCCTTTGGCCGGCCGATAACCGTGGGCGACGCGAGTGTGACGCTCACCGAGAGCGGGCACATCCTGGGGGCTGCGAGCGTCCTGATCGACTCTGGACCAGCGACGGTCTTCCACACCGGCGACATCTGCATGGAGGACCATTTTTCGATCCCTTCGGCAAGATTGCCCGAGGTGCGCGACATCGACCTGCTCATCATGGAGGCGACTCTAGCGGACCAGAAGCCCCAGCCCTTCTCCGAGTCCATAAAGAAGATGGTCGAGGTCATAAACGAGACGACCTTGCAGAGGGAGGGCATCGTCCTGATACCCACCTACGCCCTGGGGCAGGCGCAGGAGATCATCCTCGGCCTCAAGCACTACGGGCGCGAGTACGGTCTGGACAGGGACGTCTTTATCTACGTGGACGGCTCGGTGGTGACGACCTCGGAGAGGCTCTACGCCGAGCAGCTCGGATACATGAAGCCCTACCTGCAGCACACCGACCCGAAGGAGCTCTTCTTCTCGGAGAACATCAGGGCGGTCGCCAACGACGACAAGGCGCGCGAGCGCATCCTCTCCAACCCCTGCGCCATCATCGCCTCCCCGGTAACGATGCAAGGCGGAGCGAGCGCCTTCTACCGCAGGAGGCTCGAAGGGAGCGCCAAGAACGCCGTGATCCTGCCCTCCAACGCCGCCTCTTCCTACGGGACGGACCGAGCCGCTGGCGTGGAAGAGCAGTGGCGCGTCGAGCGGGTGAGCTTCGCGGCTCACTGCACCCAGGACGAGCTGCTCAGCATAACGGAGAGGCTCTCTCCGCGCCAGATCATCCTGATCCATGGCTCCAAGCGGCGCATTAGCGACCTGGCCTTCCGGCTAGCCCCGAACCACAAGATACACACCCCCGCCGTCGGAGAGACGGTCCGTACCGTGCTTTAGTGAGGCTCCCGGAGGTAACGCTGCTGCGCGACGCGCGCCCGTCGCGCCCCGAGGACGCCGTCGGAGTAGGGGATTTCTGGTACGAGCCGGAGGTCTGGGACCTCCCCCTCTCCCCCGCTTCGCGCGTCCTGTACGCGGGCCTCTGCTCCTACCTGGGGCACGGCGAGATCAACCGCGAAGACCTCCGCAATACCTTGAAAGACTGCTCGGACGAGGAGATAGGGCAGGCGCTCGACGAACTGATAAGCCACAACCTCCTTGTCCGGGAACCGGCATCCAGGCAGGACCTCGTGAGCTACACGGTCCGCTCGGTGAAGGAGTTCGGCGCCTGAAGCGCTCGGCTTCGCGCTCGGCTTCCAGCAAGGTCGGTTCGACTCCTCTCTCCAGACCACTCTAACGCAGCCAGCGCGTCTCGGCGGGGAAACCTCTTCTCTTCAAGAGGTCTTCGAGCGTGTACGGGCCTTCGGCCCAGCGCCGCCCGGAGCCACCGGTGGGCGCCGCGAGGTCTACGAGCCTACCGAGGATCCTGAGGCAGAAGCCGTTCAAGACCTCATCGGGGTCGTCAACCCGGCCGCGCGCCTTTTCGACCAGCAGGCCCCTGGTCTTCCAGACGCCGTCCCGGTAGACGGCGAAGATCTGGCAGGGCGCTCCGCCCGCGGCCCCGGAGAAGCCGAGTATGCGAGCTGAGTAGCCGGACGGGTCGAGGGTGTAGCGGCTCAGCTCCTCGTGCATGAGCCCTTCATCGGTCTCCGCCGCCGCCCCGCCGGGCAGCCCGAACGCCACGCTGGCCGCCGCCTCGGGTCCGGCTGCGACACGAAGCTCGAAGACCTCTCCCTCGTGCGCGGTTTCGACCGCGAAACCGGCCTCCCGCGCGAGCGCCCCGACGTATTCGAGCCCGCCGAAGAGCCGCAAAGAGAACAGCCGGGCCGCCTCTTCGGCCCCTCGCATGAGGGCGAGCGAACGGTCTGTCTCCTCGCGATAGCGCCTCAGCCTGTGAAGAGCGCTCTCCTCGAACCCCATATACCTAGTCTCTCGCCCAGACGCGGAGCGCCCTGTCGGTGAGGCCGGGGAGGAGCATCGTCGCGGCGACGTAGATCCTGTCGGGAAGCGTCACGTAGACGTCGCGGGGACCCTTCTCGGCGGCGTCCGCTATCTTCTGTGCCGCCCTCTCCGGCGTCACCCCCCTGGGGCGCCAGCCGCGCCTCTCGTCTGCGGTGCGCTTCGAGTTCTCGCGGAAGGCGGTGCGGGTGGTACCGGGGTAGACGCTGGTGACCGTGATGCCCTGGTCGGCTACCTCGACGCGCAAAGCGTCCGAGAGCGCGTTCAGGGCGAACTTGGTCGCGCAGTAGCCCCCGACCTTCGGGACCGCGCGCCTGCCCACGACCGAGGAGACGTTTATGATGCGTGCGCCCCGCTTCATGTGCGGAAGCGCCGCCTGGATACAGTTGAGCGGCCCGATTGTATTCACCTCGAAGACGTAGCGCAGGTCGCCTGCGCGCAGCTGTGCGACGCGCCCCGAGAGCCCGAGCCCCGCGTTGTTTACGAGCACGTCCGGCGAGCCGAACGACGCCAGCGTCTCACCAACCGTGGCCTCGACCGAGGCCCTATCCGAGACGTCGGTCTTCACCGCAATGGCCCGCCCGCCGGAGGCGGAGATCCCACGCTGCAGAGCCTCGATGCGCCCCGAGTCACGCGCGGCGAGGACCACGGCGGCGCCGCGCGCCGCCAGCTCGCGCGCCGTCGCCTCCCCGATGCCGCTGGAGGCGCCGGTCACTATGGCCACCTTGCCTTCGAGTGCCCGTTCCACAACGCCTATCTTAACGGTATCTGCGAAGAACGCACCGGTCCTCCTGGCCCGGTCGAGCCAGACGAAGATAGACCGAAAGTCGGGTGGCAGGACCGCCGTCTCTACTGTGCCCTGGAAGAAGGGAGGTGCTTCGATATACTGGCGGGATGGCGAAGATACTCGTCGGGGTAACGGGGGGCATCGCAGCATACAAGGCTCCGGGCGTGATCCGGCGCCTCAGGGAATCGGGCCACGAAGTGCGGGTCGCCGCCACCGAGGCCGCCTTCCGCTTTATCCCTGAGGAGACGCTCGCGGTCGCCGCCGGAGACGACATCCACACAGATGAGACCTGGTGGGAGCGCTCCGGCCGCGTCGAGCACGTCTCCCTAGCCCGGTGGGCCGACCTCGTCGTCGTCGCTCCGGCCACCGCCGACGCGATGGCGCGCGCCGCGATCGGCCTCGGCGACGATCTTCTCTCGGCCACCATCCTCGCCGGCGCGAAGAGGGTTCTCTGGGCTCCGGCGATGAACCCCGAGATGTGGGATAGCCCGGCCACGAAGCGCAACGTCGAGGCCCTGAAGGGCTGGGGACACCGGTTCGTCGGCCCGGCGGAGGGTCTCATGGCTTCCACGGAGGAAGAGCCGGGCTTCGGACGCCTCGCGGAGGAAGCGGAGATCGTGGCGGCGGTCGAACAAGCCCTCGCGGGCTAGAACCGGCGCAGGTAGTCCTTGAGCGCGTGCTCGGTGCTCGGGAAAGCCATCTCCGCCCAGGGAAGCCCTTCGCGGGGGAACGCCCTCACGTCGAGCGTCTCGTCCAGCGGCACCGGCTCTCCGCCCGTGACCCTGGCCGCGAAGACCGCTATCGCTGGCGCCTGGTCCTCGTAGGTGTAGAGACCGACGATCCCGGCGACCTCGATCTCGAGGCCGGTCTCCTCGAGCGTCTCGCGCGCGGCGGCGGCCTCGGCGACCTCGCCCCGCTCGACGAAGCCTCCCGGGAACGTCCATAGTCCGTATCCCGGCTCGATGGCGCGCTGTATGAGAACCATCCCCCCGTCGAGCTCGACTATGGCCCCCGCTACCAGCTTCGGCCCAAGATAGAACACAAAGCCGCAAGCTCCGCACACGAGCCGCTCCGGGTCGCCTTCCTTTAGCTTGCGATACTCGAAGCGTCCGGCGCAGCGGGGACAGAACTCGTACTCGGTCTCCAAAGCTACTTCAGGGTACTAGGGTCACGCCCCTCATGCTAAAATACGCCCTCACGCGGACGTAGCTCAGTTGGTAGAGCGCCAGCTTCCCAAGCTGGAGGTCGCGGGTTCGAAGCCCGTCGTCCGCTCTTCTCGTAGCTGTCAGCTTCTTCACATCGAGGCGGTCTGGTCAACGTCTCGAAAGTTGTGGGTTTGGTTTCTCTAGTGCTTCGAACATCAAGGATTGGAGTCATGAAACCCCATCGC
>DASTQK010000005.1:0-3571 GCA_035761765.1 Rubrobacteraceae bacterium | reverse complement strand
AACGAGAACGCCGCAGCGTACATCGAGCGGCTGACCTCGGCCGGGCACGGGAGCGTCCTCGAGCACGCGAGCTTCAGCTTCCTGCTCTACGGTATCAGCCGCAGCGTCACCCACGAGCTCGTCCGCCACAGGGCCGGCACGGGTTTCTCCCAGATAAGCCAGCGCTACGTCTCTGGCGCCGTCTTGCGCTTCGTGGAGCGGCCCGAGTACCAGGAGGACGAGGAGCTGCACCGGCTCTTCGAGGAGCGAGCTGACAGGGCTGCCGCCGAGTACGAGGCGATGGCGGAGCAGTTGCTGGAGAGACAGGGCGGCGGGAACAGCATGCTCTCCGCGGACTACAAGACCGACGCCCGCAAGAAGGTACAGCAGACGGCGCGTTCGCTCTTGCCCAACGAGACCGAGGCGCCGATAGTCTTCACCGCCAACGTACGCGCCTTGCGCCACATCATCGAGATGCGGGCCGACGCCCACGCGGAGAGCGAGATCCGCACCCTCGCCCTGCGCCTCTTCCTCTGCGCGGTCACCGCCGACCCGATCCTCTTCGGCGACTACCGCGTAGGAGAGCTGGCCGACGGCACCTTCACCGTGACGACCGAGCACAGAAAGGCTTAGAGTCTGGAAGGAGCGGACCCGACCGACCTCGAAGGTCTGCGCGAGAAACTACGTCGCGCGGACCCCGAGAGAAAGCTCGCCCCCATAGGCATGAGCAGGATCGAGATAGGGGCCGATACCCTGAGCCTGCTTCCCGAGGTCGTCTCCGAGCTCGCCCGCGCAGGCCACGAAGCGCCGCCGCGCGTCGTGCTCGTTACTGACGCCACGCCGATGCGGCGCGGTGAGGGTGATCCCAAGGCTGAGGCCGAGCGCCTGCTCGCGGGACGCTTCGAGGTCAGCCGCGTGGTGCTCGGAGAGGGAAGAGGACGACTCCACGCGGACGAAGAGGCGCTGTCCGAGGCGAGGGCCGCTGTGGCGGGCGCCGACTGCGTGGTGGTGGTTGGATCCGGCACCGTCACCGACGTCTGCAAGGAGGCTACGGTGGACGGGCCGCCTCTCGTAGTCGTGCAGACTGCGGCCTCGGTCAACGCCTTCTCCGACGACGTCTCCGTGCTCCTCAAGAGAGGAACCAAGCGGACCGTCGCCACGCGCTGGCCGGACGCCCTGCTCGTAGACCTGGCCACGCTGGCCGACGCACCGCCCGCGATGAACCTGGCGGGCTTCGGCGACATCGTCTCCATGTGGACCGCGCCGGCCGACTGGTACCTGGCCTCCGCCGTCGGCATGGACGACTCCTACCACCCGGCCCCCGTGGAGATGCTCTACAAAGGCGGCCGCGAGCTGCTCGACGGCGCGGCGGCGCTGCGCCGGGGCGATCCGGAGGCGCTGGACCGGCTCGCCCGCGTCCTGACCCTCAGCGGTATAACGCTCGGGATAGCGGGCAAGACGGCCCCGCTCTCGGGCACCGAGCACCTGGTGAGCCACCTCATCGACATGGCCGCAGAACAGTCGCGCAGCCCGGTCGCCTTCCACGGCGCCCAGGTTGCCGTCGCCTCCGTACCTGTCGCCGCCGCCTGGCAGGTATTCCTTACGGAGTTCGATCCCTCGACGCTAGATCCCGAGCGCCTCTTCCCCGAGGAGTCTACGTCGGAGCCGCTGGTGAGAGACGCCTTCGCCACCATTGACCCCTCGGGCGGGGTGGGGGAGGAGTGCTGGAACGACTACGCGAAGAAGCTGGCGCTCTGGCGCCGCTCGCGAGGGCGCGTCGAGCGCTTCTTCGGCGAGTGGTCCGAGCATCGCGCCCGGATGCGCGAGATGGTCCTGCCGCCCGAGCGGCTGGCTGGCGCCTTGAGGGAGGCGGGGGCATCCGCCCGGTTCGGCGAGCTCGACCCCCCCGTCGCGCCGGAGGTAGCCCGCTGGGCGCTCGCGAACTGCCACCTCATGCGCAACCGCTTCACTCTAGCAGACTTGCTCTTCCTCGCCGGTGTGTGGGATGAGGCCTTCATCGAGAGGATACTGGAGCGTGCACGGTCCGCGAAGGGAGGGTTGTGAAAGCGCCCGAGAGGCTCTTCGGCGGCTACGTGTTCGACCTGGACGGCACCGTCTACCTCGGCGACGATCTGCTGCCGGGGGCCAGAGAGACGCTCGAGGAACTCGAGCGCCACTCCAGCGTCGTCTACCTGACCAACAAGCCGCTCGAGATGCCAGCGGACTACGCCGCCAAGCTCACCCGCCTCGGGGTACGGACGCGGCCTGAGGAAGTCATCTCCTCGACGGACGCCCTGCTGCTCTATCTCGAGCAACACGCGCCAAAGGCCCGGCTCTTTGTCATCGGCGAGCGGCCCCTGCGGCAACTATTGAGTTCGAACGGGTACGACGTAGTCCGGGGGCCAGAGGGTGTGGAGGTCGTGGTCGTCTCATTCGACCGGACCTTCGACTACCGCAAGCTGCAGGTGGCGTTCGATGCCGTGCGAGGGGGAGCGAGGATCGTGGCGACCAACCCGGACGCCTACTGCCCGACGCCCGGGGGCGGCCTCCCTGACTGCGCGGCGATGCTAGCAGCCGTCGAGGCCTCGACGGGGGCTCGCGCCGAGGCGATAGTCGGCAAGCCGTCATTGCACATGGCAGAGGCGCTCGTGAACCGGCTCGGCGTCCCGGCTGGGGATACCCTGCTCGTCGGCGACCGGCTCGCCACCGACATCCGCATGGCCAACGAGGCCGGCATGTCCAGCGCCCTGGTCCTTACCGGCGCGAGCGGCCCCGAGGAGGCCCTTGCCTCTACAGACAGACCGGACTACGTGATCCGGCACCTCGGAGAACTCCTTGACGTCCCGGTACCGAAAGAGAGGGATCTCTAGCTGATGATCCCGGGTCCCGGCGCGCGTCCGGGCGGGTCCGAAGGAAGCGTCCCGCGGCCGGGAAGGCTCGTCCTGTCCGTACTGCTCGGCGCCTTCGGCGTCTTCGGGCTCTTCTGGGGGACCTTCGCGGTGCTGCTCGCCGACCTGAGCGCAGCGCTCGACCTCTCGCCTGGACCGCTCGGGGTCGCCCTCTTCGTGGGGGCGGCGGCCTCCATCCTGGCGATGGCCCTCCTCGGGTGGACCTCTGACCGGCTCGGGCGGCGCGCGTTTGTGCTCGTCTCCGGCTGCGTGATGGGGCTCGGGATCGCCGCGCTAGCTTTCGTCGGCGGCTACTGGGCCTTGCTCGCGGCGCTGATGGTCCTCTACGCGGCCTCCGGCCTCTACGACGTCGGGATCAACGCCGCCGCGGTGGACCTGGAGAGGGCTGCCGGGCGCCGCTTTATGGCGGTGATGCACGCCGCCTTCTCAACCGGCGGGGTGGCCGGGGCGCTCTCGGCCGGCGCGCTGCTCTCGGCCGGCGTGGACTACCGCTACGTCTACCTCGCGCTCCTGCCGCCGCTCGGGGCGGTGGTCCTCGCCGTTGCGGCTACCCGGTTTTTCGGGTCGGGCCAGCCCGCGCAGAACGCGGGCAAGACCGGAGGGCGCGGGCTCTACCGGAGCGCTCCGCTTCTCCTCATAGCCGTGATCGCCACCCTCGGGCTTCTCTCGGAGGGGGAGATGGA
>DASTQK010000004.1:0-12758 GCA_035761765.1 Rubrobacteraceae bacterium | reverse complement strand
GCCCGCTTCTCTTGCTCGTGCACACGCATACTCTATCGCTTCCTCCATTTGCGGTTTGCCTACCCCTTCCCAGAGGGAGCTAAACCTCCATAGAAGAACGGTTGGGGGACCTTCCGAGAAGCATCACTCGCGGCGCCGCGAAACCTGCTCATTGGCGGTCCAGGCGAGCAGGAGAGGTAGAGCGTGCCGCATCGTATTATGAGCGAAGAAAAGCCCCGGTCCGACAGGGAGGATGCAACGTGAATCGGACCGGGGCCACGCAGCTTGCATGTTCTAGGACACAATAAGTGCCGAGGCGGTTACACCCCGGCCCGGTGGGTTACTATTCGAAGTCTTCCCAAACAAGAATTCATCGTGAATTCATCGCCACACGCTAGCGTTATGGTTATGGGGAAGGGTGGGGACATTGCCCTCGTCGGGACGCCCACCCGTCGAGGGTCTCTCATCCTGCCCCCTTCCTACCGTCTCTCTTCTATAAAGGTGGGTCCTCGGAGGTTCGCCTCGAGATACTAGGCGCCTTGCTTCGGATCCTGGTCCTCGTCTTCGTTAAGGCCAAGCGAGCTCGCGTGCTCATCTAGCAAGGCCCTGTAGTCCTCCCTGGCAGCTTCGACTATAGCCTTTTCGGTGACGCCCCTGGCGCTGAAGGCCGCGACGAACGCTCCGTCCTGGCGGCGCAGGACGACTACGTCCGGGTCCGACTCGTCGATATAGTACTCGAACTTGGGGAGCCTCTCCTCGCCCATGCTCACGACCTCCCAGGCAAGCGGGGTAGCGGGGCTTCTTTGGAGGAGCGCCCTCGTCTCTCTTGTTGGGAGCAGTAGCTCGAGCTTCGAAGCCCGCCCCCTGCTTGTCTCTCAGACCTCCACTAGCTGGAGATCCCTATCAGTGTGCTACGAGGGCCTTTATCTGTCATGACACAAATTGATCAGTTTTGTAGCCAGTGCTGCACAAGACATTGGGTCAGGCCTATTCACCTAATCTCCTGGAGGATGGGGTCTCGTAATCTAGGTTCGAGTTTTGGGCGGCTCACTTCTCTCCCGCAAGTGAAAGGCAGACTTGACGAGTACAGGCAGATATGCCGGTCACTTCGTGCGCAAGTTAGGCGGCACCCGATGGCTGGTCCGGTTTTGGCAGCCCTTTCGGCTGTCTGGGCCTGACTAAGCGAAGAGTTCGCGATCACGAATCTTCTGAGCAACCGTGTAGTCCTCGGCCCACCAGGGCTCTTCCCCCGGTCCGCGCGGGGGGGTGGCGAGCACGAGCTTCCTCTTTGCTACGTCAGCCTCCTCCTGAGCCACCCTGAAATGGTAGTGGTCGAAGATGCGTAGGGCCTCGACCACGTAGGAGACCGCCACCCGGCGGTCGCGGATGAGAAGCAGGTTTTCTCCGTTCTTCTTGTCCGCCGTCTCGGAGAAGTTGTAGGAGCCGAGGTAGACGCGGGCGGTCGCTTTGTCGAAGTCGATGACGACGAACTTGTGGTGCATGCGGTTGCCGGCGCCTCCCGCGGGCTCCGACTTGAAGGGCTCCGGGACGTTCTCCCCGAGTGACGCGGGCCTTACCGGCGCGACGTTGCCGTCGGGTTTCTGCAGATCGAGGCCGCCGACAGTCCTGTCGGAGACGCCGTAGACGAAGATCCCATCGTCTTCCGTGACCTTCTTGATCGCGTCCCGAATAGGACCGTGGGTCTGGTAGAGGAACGCCAGCGAGTAGAACAGGCTCGACGTGGTGTGATTGCCGATGTCGTCGGCGATCCCTGCCAACAGTGCGTTCTCCGGCGCGTGTGGCGAGAACGCCACGCGCGCGTCGATCCCACCCAGTTCGAGGTCGGCCCATTCTGCGGAGGCCGTAGTACCGAACCCGGTAGCGCCGTCGTTCTGCCAGTAATCATCGAACGCCGCGAGAAACGGTCTGACCGCGTTTTGGCCCCGCAGGATTATGGCGTTGTTCGACTGCACGAAGAACCCGCGCCAGGAGAAGTTGGTCGAGCCGCACACCACCGCCTGCACCTCCGGCCCGTCGACCACGATGGTCTTGTTGTGCTGAAGCTTCCCCATGTGCTGCCGCTTCACATTGTCGACGCCGGCGGAGGCGGACAGCCGCTGCTCCGCCTGTGTTTCGGCCGAGTTGGTCTCGCCATGGGAGCCGTCGTCGTCGATGATCACCTTCAGCCGGACGCCGAGCTTTTCGAGACGCGACACAACATCGGGCTCGTTCAGATCATATGCCACCACGCGGACCCGGGCCTCCTCGTCGGCAACGGCCTGATCTAACACCTCGAGGATGGCATGCCGCGCCTCGAATCCCATCCACGCCAGAGCCTCCTCTGCCTTGGGATGGGTTGGAACGAAGGTCAGTCCCTTATCCGCCCCGCTCGGGAGCAGCTGCGAGATTGGCCCTGCGGACTCGTAAAAATCCACGAATGCCTGCGATGACACGAAGCCGCGGGTGAAGGTAACGTTGAGCTTTTCCGGATAGGTCTCGCGCCGGAGCTCGATCGCGGCCTCCTGAGCCTCGCCGTAGCTCAGCTCGTCGTTGTGGTTCATGAAGACCGGAGTGACTCTGTAGACGAACTTGCCAGGGAGCTCGGCGCTGCGCGGGAAATGCACCCAGCGGAATTTCTGGATCGGAGAGAGCCTGGTCGACAGACGGTTCGGGTTGATCTCACCTTCGTCACCGGGGAAGCCGAGGCGGTTCTTTAAAGGGAAGAACCTATCGCCGCCGGGCTCCTTGTACTCTATCGCGAAGCCAACGAAGTCCTGGGGTGGCTCCTCGTCCTTCCAATCCATCGCAACGAGGGTCATGCCGTCGCCACGGTGAAGTTTTAGCGTGAATAGCGCCGCGGCGTTCCGACCACTGACCTGATATTCTTCAAGGGCCATCTCATGTCTCCAGAGAAGATCGTCGGTTCACTGCCATGTGCACACTGAGAAGTCTCGGTCGAGACGCATCAACCAAGCGGTCAACCTCCATTTCACTCCTTCGGATTGCTCCAAACGTGAACTAGAGCAGGCGTCGATGAATTCGCGATGAAACAATCGCGGGGGTGAGGACCAATCTGTGCGGAGTTCGAGTCCCGGGTGGCTCGCTGTTCTAGCTGCCGGCTCTACCTCGGCGCCATCCGGATCGCACCGTCGAGCCGTATCACCTCGCCGTTGAGCATCTGGTTCTCGACGATGTGCTCGACGAGGGCGGCGTACTCTTCGGGCTTCCCGAGGCGCGCAGGGAAGGGGACCTGCTTGCCTAGAGAGTCGCGAGCCTCTTCGGGGAGGGCAGCCAGCATCGGCGTCTCGAAGATGCCGGGGGCGATAGCCATGACGCGGATGCCTAAAGGTGCGAACTCCCGGGCTACGGGCAGCGTCAATGCGACCACGCCGCCCTTCGAGGCCGCGTAGGCGGGCTGACCGATCTGGCCGTCGAAAGCGGCAACGGAGGCGGTGTTCACTATCACGCCGCGCTCGCCATCGTCTGTGGGCTCGTTCTCGGCCATCACGGCGGCGGCGAGCCGCGTCGTGTTGAAGGTGCCGATGAGGTTGATCTCCACGGTCTTCCTGAAATCCTCCAGCGGATGAGGCCCCTTCCTGCCGAGAACCTTCTTGGCAGGCCCGACCCCCGCGCAGTTGACGAGGCCGTGCAGGCCGCCGAAGGCTTCGAGCGTCGCGTCTATGGCCGCCTGGACGCTCTCTTCGTCCGTCACGTCGGTGCGTACGAAGCGGGCCTTCTCCCCGATCGAATAGGCGACGCTCTCCCCGGCCTCGTCGTTGACGTCGGCGATCACGACGCGACCGCCGCCTTCGGCGAGCAGGCGTGCCGTCGCCGCCCCGAGCCCGGAGCCGCCGCCGGTGACGAAGAACGTCCTGTTCTGTATCTCCAATGGTCCTCCCTAGTCTTCGACGCGCAGCACGATCGCCGCTCCTGTATCCCCGGCGGCGCAGCCGGTAAAGAGGCCGGTCCCGCCCCCGCGGCGTCTGAGAACCTCGATCAACTCGGCTATGAGCCTCGCCCCCGTCGGCCCCTGCGGATGGCCGAAGATGAGGCTGGATCCGTAATCGTTCATCTCCTCTACGGGCACACCCGTCTGACGCGAGAAGTAGACGTCGTTGACGGCGAAGGGATTGTGCGTCTTGATCGCGTCCACCTCCCCGATACCGAGCCCGGCGTCTTCGAGAGCGGTCCGCGCCGCGGGCACGGGGGCCTTCGGCATCCGCGCCTTCTCGACCCGCGCGAACCCGACAGAGAGCAGGTGTACCACCCCACCGTCCCGGCTGAGCTCGCGGGCACGCTCCTCGCCAGTCACAACCATGCCGGCCGTCCCGTCCGCCGGGTGCGTCTGGCTGCCGTAGGTGACCACCCCGCCTTCTGCGACGGGCTGGAGCTTCGCGAGGCCTTCGCGCGTCGTCGGGAAGACGCCGAAGTCCTCCTCTACGACGGTCGGCTCCTTTCGCTTTCGCGGAATCTCGACCGGAACCATGTAGGTGCGCTGGAACTCGCGGTCGTTCTCGAGGGACCTCCCGTACTGCTCGTAGCGCAGTACCGTCACCTCGTCGAGCTCCTCGCGGGTAATGTTCGCCTCCGCGGCGACGTTCTCGCCGGTGGCGTACATGGCAGCGCCGGCCCAGGGGTCTCTGGCGAAGGAATCGAGGACCCAGTTCTCCACCTGGGGCGAGCCGCCGGGACCGGAGGGCGAAGGGTACGTCACCAGGGGGCCGTTGGAGGTGCGGTCGGTGGTGACGACGAGGGTGACTGTGCCATCACCACTCTCGTGGTTCGCCGCTGCGGCGACGCAGGCGACCGAGGTAGCGCAGGCCTGCGAGATCATCGGCCCCGTAACGCCTTCGGCTCCGAGACGCGCGGCGAGCGTGGGCGCTCCGTAGAAGATCTCCTTCTGCGGCACGGTCCACCCGAGGACCAGGCTCGTGACCTCCTCCGGCGAGAGGCCCCTCTCCCTGAGCGCCCTGCCCGTCACGTCGACGGCGAGGTCAATGCTGTTCACCTCGGCCAGCGGGCCCTGCCACCGCGCGAAGGGGGAGGACCAGGCGAAGCCGAGGGGCACGCAGGCGTGTTCCAGCCTCACTGCCCCTCCACTCCCCTTCCGGTCTTCGGCGGCACCCCCGCCTTCTCGCGCTCCTCGTCGGCGAGCACCCGCCGCAGGAGCTTGCCGACGGCGCTCTTGGGGAGCTCGTCGCGGAACTCCAGCACTTTAGGCACCTTGTAGGGTGCCAGGTTCTCCTTGCAGTAGGAGGTGAGATCCGCCTCGGTCACGGAGCTGCCCTGCCTCCTGACGACGAACACCTTGACCGTCTCGCCGCGGTACTCGTCGGGGACGCCGACGGCGACGGCCTCGACCACCTCCGGGTGCTGGTAGAGCACCTCCTCCACCTCTCTCGGGTAGACCTTGAAGCCGCTGGCGTTAATGACATCTTTCTTGCGGTCCACGATGTAGAGGTAGCCATCCTCATCCATCCTGGCGATGTCGCCGGTGTAAAGCCAGCCATCGCGCAGAGCGTTCGCCGTCTCCTCCGGCATCTCCCAGTAGCCCCGCATCACCTGCGGGCCTTTGACGACGAGCTCACCCGGCTCGCCCAGAGGCATCTCCTTCTCGCCGGTCTCGATGTCCACGATGCGCACGTCGGTGCCGGGGATGGGCACCCCGATGCTGCCACCAACGGGTCCTTTAAGGTACGTGTTGAAGCTCACCGGCGCGCCCTCGGAGAGGCCGTAGCCCTCCCAGATAGGGCGTCCCGTGCGCCGCTCGAAGGAGTTGAGCAGACCCACCGGCACGCTCGCTCCGCCCGAGGTGTAGAGCATGACCTCGCCGAGGCCGTAGCTCTCCATCTCCGGGTAGCTGTGCAGCGCCGTATAGAGCGTCGCCACGCCGGCGAGCATGATCGGCTTCTCGCGCTTGATGAGCTCCATCATCTGGTCCGGGACGAACCTGGGGACGAGCAGGAGGTTCCAGCCGTGACGGAGACCGAACAACAGGACCATCGTCATCCCGAAGATGTGGAAGAAGGGGGCCACAGCGACCACCTTGCCGTTCTCAGGGAAGTCGTCAGCCCTTTCGATGAGCAGATCTATGGTCTGCTGTACGCCTCCGAGCAAATTCGAGTGCGTGAGCATCGAACCCTTCGAGACGCCGGTGGTGCCACCCGTATACTGGACCGAGGAGAGGTCTGTCAGGGGATCTATCTCCACAGATGGCGCCCCGCCGGAAGCCGTCCCGATAAACTCGTCGAAGGCCGTATCGTCGTCCCTGAGCCCACCCTCCGGCTCGCCGACACAGATGACCCTCTCCAGAGGGGTACGAGGCTCGACGTCCTTGACCTTCTCGTACATCATGGAGTGCACGATCACGGTCTCCGAGCCCGAGTTGTTGAAGATGTGCTCCAGCTCGCGTCCGACGTAGAGAGGGTTGACCTGCGTCGCCGCCGCCCCGATCCGGACCGCCCCGAAGAACCCGATGACGTACTCAGGGCAGTTGGGCAACATGAGCCCTACGCGGTCGCCCTTCTTTACCCCGACCCCGGAGAGAGCGGAGGCCATCTTCTCCGTGAGGTCCAGCAGCTTGCCGTAGGAGATGCTGCGCTCCCCCTGGGTCAATGCGGTGTTGTCCCGGTACCTCTCTACAGCCTCTTCCAGAAACCCCGTCAGCGAGCCCTTTATGGGCTCGGCCGAGAGCTTGTCCTCGTAGATCGAGAGCCAGGGTCTCTTCTCCCGCAACATAGCTCTACTCCTTGCGTTCTTGGTCAGACAGTGCGCCGGACCTGATGAGGTCCACGATCTCCTTTATGTCCGCGTCCATCCGCCGGTCGCCTTCCAGGAACGGCACGCGAGAGCGCACGAGCTCGTGGACCGCCCTGGTCTTCGGGCTCGCCTTCTCTATGCCGCGCAGGTCGAGGGCCTGGCAGACGGCGAGGAGGTGAATCGCCGCTACGTTCTGCGCGAGCTCGACGATCGAGCGGGCGTCGCGCGCGGCTATCGAGCCCATGCTCACCTTGTCCTGGTTGTGCGCCTCGGTGGAGCGCGAGAAGACGCTCGCCGGGTTCGAAAGCTTCAGGGCCTCAGCGGTCATCGCCGAGCAGCAGAGCTGCATCCCCTTGAAGCCGTGGTGCAGACCCGCCTCGGGGTGGCTCTCGTCGAAGAAAGGGATCAGGTTCGGGGTCAGGCCCGCGTTGAACTTCTCGTCCACGACGAGCTCGAGCTGGCGGTCCATCAGGTCGCAGAGGTTGGCGACGGCTATCTTTAGAGCGTCCATCGCCTGGGTGATGTGGCTCCCGTAGAAGTTGCCGCCGCTCTGCACCCTTCCGCTCCCGGCGTCGAAGAGGGGGTTGTCGTCTGAGCTGTTGATCTCGACCTCAACCCAGCGCCTCACCCACTCTAGAGTGTCGCGTAGAGCACCGCCCACGTGCGGCGCGCAGCGGATGGAGTACTTGTCCTGCACCTGCCTCTCCAGCTCCAGAAACCCGCTGCCGCCGAGGCCGTCGCCAGCGAAGATCTCCTCGGAGTCCAGCGCTAGCTCGGAATCCGCCAGCAGCTCGCGGATGACGCGCGCGCTCTCGACTTGACCGGGGTGCGGCTTATGCTCGTGAATAAAGGCGTTGAAGTGCCCCCGGTTGCCGAGCAGCGACTCCGCGGCAATCGCCGTGCACAGGTCCGAGACGAACGCCAGTTCCTCCGCTTCCCACACCGCCAGAGCAGCGAACGCGCTCATGAACGAGGTACCGTTGGTCAGGGCCAGGCCCTCCTTGGCTTCGAGCTCCATCGGCTCCAGGTCCAGTTCGTCCAGGAGATCCCTCGAGCCCTTCACCTCGCCGTCGTGCAGTACCTCCACCTCGCCCACGAGGGCGCCACCCAGGTAAGAGAGCGGAATCAGGTCTCCACTGGCGCCACAGGAGCCCCGCTCGGGGATGAGCGGGAGCACGTCGTTGTTCAGGTAGAGGAGCAGACGCTCTACCAGCTCGAGGCGAACGCCGGAGTTGCCCCTGGCGAGGCAGTTCGCGCGCAGGAGCATCGCGGCCCGTGTCACCTCGGGGGAGGCCGGTGGACCCGTGCCGCTGCCCAAAAAGCGCAGCATATTCTGTTGCAGACGGGCCGTCTTGGAAGGGGATATCTGGCGGTGCGCGGAATCTCCGAAGCCGGTCGTGACGCCGTAGATAGGGGTCTCGCGCTCGATCAGGTCCCTCTTGAGCGTGCGTGTCGCCTCGATCTTCTCGGCGGCATCCGCCGATAGAGCGCACTCTACGCCCCCGCGGGCGAACGCCACCACCTCCTCGATAGTCAGAGACCGGCCGTCGAGCTCCAGCGGGAGGCCGGTGCTGGGCAAGACCTCTTTCATCTCTTATCACCCCTTGTGTCCACCATGATCCCCCACGCCCGGATCCCCAGCCGAACGTGACTAGCCGACATTCTACTCCGTACGGTCTCCGCCATCTGGTAATCGTCGAACTGAGCCTGCTTGGAGCGGTTTACTGCCTCTAGGTTCTAAAGGGTATTGGTGGGCGGTCAAGAGCCCAAAACCCCTCGCCCGAAACCTTCAGCGCCTCAGGCAATCTCCTGTGACTCGAAGCGGTTCTCGGACCGCCCTAGTAGCGGCGACCCCTCTGGCGGCGGATATCGAAGGTGGCCGAATCCGAGACGGCCATGACGGCCATCACCCCACACTGCACCGGGTCGCTCACCACCAGGTCGGCTGCATCAGGTACGCCCCCGGCCATGTTCAAGGAGAGCACTATGATCCCCTTCTCGCGGATCTCGTATACCGCCCGAGCCACGTCGCCGCCCATCAGGGCGCCGGCCAGTACCAGCGCCACCGCCCGCGGCAGGCGGGCCACGGCCCGCACGGCGGCGGCTATGTCCTCTTCGCCGACCAGGGGTATGGTGTCGACGGATATCTTCTCGCCGCGGATGTTGTGCCTATCGGCCTCGGCCACCGCCCCGACCACCACCTGTCCCACCTGCGCCCCACCGCCGACGACGATGATCCGCTTGCCGTACACCTTCTGGAACGACGGCGCTCGCTCGAGCGCCCGCACGGCCGGCAGCGCCTCGAGGTCTTCGGTCAGCGCCTCGGGCTCGGCGGCGTCCTCGAGTTCCAGATAGACCGTCGTGAGCCCCTCGCGCCGCTCGGCTATGTCGACGTAGGTGATGTTCGCCCGGTGGTCGAGGATCACGCGCGTGAGCGCGTGGAGCACGCCGGGCTCGTCGGGGGTGCGGATCATGAGGGCCAGCAGGCCAGTATCCCTTTCGGCGCTCACGAGCCCGACTCAGAGAGTAGCAGTGCGGAAGATGGTTCGCGCAGCGTCACCTCGACCTCCCGGGCCGCTCGGCTGGCACGAGCACTTCGGAGGACTTCACGTCAAGCACACCGAGCGGCGTCAGGCGCAGTGCTGGCAAGAAATCACAGGTCAAGAACAGGAGGGTGTAGAGGATATCATGGTACTCGTACCCCGCTTCGGCCACCACCCGGGAGAGCCGCCGGTTCTCCTCGACGACCTCCTCGAACGGCAAATCGGACATCATGCCGGTTATGGGGAGGGCGAGCTCGTACATGACCTCGTTACCCTTCACGACGACGATGCCGCCGTCGAGTTCCCTTACACGCCGGGCGGCGAGCGCCATGGACTCAGGACGCCTCCCGAGGATCAGTAGCTGCGTGGTCGTGTTATAGGTGCTGGCGAGGCCCTCGAGTTTCGCGGCGAGTCCGGAGAGCAGGGAGCGTGAGATCCAGGCCCCGCCACGGTCCACGAGCACGGCATGCAGCAGGTCGCTGTGGCCGCCCGGTGTGACCAGATCTCTCTCGACCGGAACTCGCACGTCCCTGCGCTCGGAGATCACGGCCGACGTGAGGTGTATCGTCGGCACCTCCGCCCTCGACCCGGAAACCCTTTGCGGGTAAAGTGCAGGGTCGTCGAGCTCGAGTCCGGCGTCGAAGCGGGGTTGGCTCCCATATTCCTCCCAGTCGAGGCGCGGGAGCGGGACGCTGAGCTCTCCGTTCTCGGCTACGACGTTTCCTCGCGTGATGACCGTCTCGGGACGGAACGATTCGAGGTCGGGGAGGAGCAGGAGGTCCGCCCGGCGGCCAATCCCGATCCCGCCCACCTGGCCGTCGATCCGGAAGAGCGTGGCGGGGTTGATGGTGACCATCTGGAGCGCCTGCATCGGCGGCACGCCGTTCTCGACGGCGAGGCGGAGCATCCCGTCGACGAGCCCCTGCCTCGCGACGAACTCGGGAGCGGGACCGTCGGTCGTCATGATGAGGCGGTGCGTGCTGACGCCGTCCTCGGTGACGGCGCGCAGCAGCTCCGGCAGGTCGGGCCGCAGCGAGCTGTAGCGGAGCATGGTCCAGATCCCGAGCCGCAGCCGGTTTAAGACCTCTTTCTTCGTGATGGCCTCGTGGTCGGCGTCTATACCCGCCGCGGCCACCGGCTGCAGGCGTGATTCGGAGGCGCCGCCGGTGTGGCCGTCCACGATCTTGCCCAGAGCCTTCGCCGCCCGGATGCCGGAGATGAGGTTCCGGTCTCCGGCCGCAAGCGCGGGCCAGCGCGTGACCTCGGCGGTCCCGATCACGTCTTCGCGCCGCAGAAGGGACTCGACCTTCTCCAGCGCGAACATCTCCTCCTCGCCAGAGAACCTGGCCTGGGAGGTGAGGCGTACCATCCAGAGGTACAGGAGCGGCAGATCCTTCAGGTCGTCGGCCATCGCCGCGAACCCGTCCGGTCCCATCTGCATGAAGAAGAAGAGGTTGTCGGCGACGACGGTGGTAGTTCCAAGAGGCACTACGCCCGCGACGAGGCTTGCGGGGTTGTAGAGGACCCAGGGATGGAAGTGCGCCTCTACGTAGCCCGGGGAGACGATCATGCCGCTCGCGTCCACGACCCGGGTCTCGGGACCGACGGCTCGCTCTCCCTCGCCGATGTAGGCGATGCGCCCGCCGGTGACGGCGACGTTGCCCGCGTGCAGCTCGCCGGAGTAAACGTTCGCAACCGTGCCGCCACGCACGAAGAGCTCTGCGGGGAGGTCTCCGCGTGCTGTCTGGATGAGCCTCGCGTGTTCCTCCGGGTTCGGCAGCACGATCTAGAGGGCCCGGTAATACGTGGCGTCCACGCGCTCGGCGCGGCCGTCTTCTACCAGGTGCTCGAGGTGGGAGAGCGTCTCGGCGAGGGCGAAGCGGAGCTGGTGGTCGCTCAGGTCCTCGGGGAAGACGCGGCGTGAGATCTCGAACGGCGTCGCCGGCCCGCCATCGAAGGCGGAATGTATCACCGAGAGCCGCTCCTCGTGGTGTAACAGAAGCTCCTCTATGCGCCCGTCGAGGTCGTGGAAGAGCGGGCCATGCCCCGGAAAGACGAGGTCCACGTCCAGACCTCGCAGCCCTCTCAAGGAGGCGAGGTAGCGCTCCAGGGGCCGCGGGGCCGTGTAGGTCCACAGCCCGATATTAGGGGTGATGTGCAACAGCAGATGGTCCCCGGCGAAGAGCAGCCGCCTGTGCTCGTCGTGCACAACGAAGTGGAAGTCCGAGTGCCCCGGCGTGTGCAGGACCCGTGATTCGCTCTCCGCGAGCTCGATCACGTCTCCGGGCCGGAGCGGGATCAGTCGCTCCGGCACACGGATTCCTAGCCTCGTGGTGCCGGCCGTCGCCCCCGCCGTCTCCGCGTCCATGCCGTTGCGCATCATGTACTCGACGAAGTCCCCGGTGCCCCTCTCGGGGTCCCAGACGTGGCGGGCGTTCTCGATCTCCCCTTCCAGCATCCAGACCGGCGCACCGCTCCGTTCCTGAAGCCAGCGGGCCAGCCCGATGTGGTCCGGGTGCAGGTGCGTGACGATTATCCGCTCCACGCCTCCGTCCAGGTCGATTCCCGCCGCACTCTCCTCCCACGCCTCGCGCGCCGGCGGGTAGTCGAAGCCGGGGTCTATGACCGTCCAGCCCCCGCTGCCCCGTACCAGATAGGAAGCAACGAACTTCAGGGGGAAAGGCACCGGCAGCTTGAGCTGGAAGATCCCGTCCGCGACACGGGCGATCTCGCCGATAGGTTGCGTGCCCAGCGGAGAAGGAGCGACGCTCACGGGCCTCTAGGCGTCGGCGGTAAGGTAGGTGAGTATCGAGCGTTTGCACAACTCTCGACACTCCGCGTGGCTCTTCTCCCAGCTCCTGTCCTGTATCCACTGGGTAAACAACCCGTCCACGAGCGCCCGGACGACCGTCGCGCCCTCGCGGGCGTCCCTCTTGTGGAACACACCCTCCTCCTGGCCAACCCGGATCACCTCGGCGTAGAGGCCGTTGCAGATCTCGTGGAAGGTGGCGCCGACGTCTGCGAAGCGGTCGTTGCGCGCCGCGTAGCCCAGGAAGTCGAAGAAGACCAGGTAGAACCTGCGGTTCGACTCCGGGCTCACGAAGATGGCGTCAACCATCGCCGAGACCTTCTTCTCGGCGCCCTCGACCTCGTCGATGGCCTCGCGGATGCGCTGGGCGACCCGGGCGAGTACCCAGCGCATCGTCAGGAGGATCAGGTTCTCCTTCGAGTCGAAGTAGTACGGCAGTATCGCCTTGCTCACCCCCGCCTCGTCGGCCACATCCTGCAGTGAGAGGTGGCTCAAGCCTTTCTCACCCATCATCTTGTAGGCGCTCCTTATCAGGTGCGCCTGCTTGGGCGCCAGCGCCTCGCTCTCGCGGTCGGAGGCCCGGATCAGGGTGTCGGATTCTGCCACGCTCTGGTTACCTCTCATGCTCCGGATTGTACATTACAGGAACAAACTGTTGCACATTACTT
>DASTQK010000003.1:0-21370 GCA_035761765.1 Rubrobacteraceae bacterium | reverse complement strand
GCCGCAGGCGTCTCAGGTACTCATCGCAGCCCGCCGCGGTCCATCCCTTGAGCCTTCCGACCGCCACTACGGTGGAGCGCCGGATCACTCGATCTCGAATAGTTGCCGGCCTTCGCCGGCGTAGCGGTAGAGGTATTCGGGCACCTCGAGCGGCGTACCCACCTCCACCCAGGGCGTCGGGTGACCCGCGATGGCGGCCCGGACCCGGATCGTGCCGTGACCCGCCTCCCTGAGCGCCTTGTGCACGGTGCCGCAGGCGCGAGCGGGTGAGTTGTTCGTCTTCGAGAGGTGAGCCAGGACGAGGTCCTTGAGGCCATGCGGCGCAAGCGCCAGCGCCGCCTCAGCTGCCTGGCGGTTCGAGAGGTGGCCGTCCCTGGAAGAGATCCTGTGCTTGAGCCGCGCCGAGTACGGCCCGTCGCGCAGCCAGGCCGGGTCGTGGTTCGCCTCGAGCACCACCGCATCGGCCCCGCGCATGCTCCGCAACACCTCGGGTCCAGCCTCCCCGAGGTCGGTGGCCATCGCGACATCGCGCTCGCCATCCGAGAGTCGCAGACCATAGGTCAGGGAGTCGTGCGGCACCTCGAAGAAGATCGCGGAGAGACCGCAGACCTCGAAGGCTTCCTGCGGCTGGACCCTCGTCGCACCGAGCCGTTCTCCTGCGCCGGGGGCCGCGAAGATCTCCACGCCGCGCTCGCGCACCAGGGAGCGAACACCCGAGGTGTGGTCCGCGTGGCCGTGGGTCACCAGCACGGCGCCGATGTCGTCGAGACTACGGCCGATGTGGACGAGGAGGCTCTCGATGCGCCGGCACGGGAGGCCGGCGTCCACCAGGAGGCCGCCTTCCATCGACTCTATATACGTCGCGTTGCCCGAGCTACCGCTCGAGAGGACGCTCAACCGCAAGCTATTCCTCGATCCAGTTCATGAGGTAGCCCGTGATCGCACCCAAAGATGTTAGCACGACCGCAGGGCGCTCAGGTCCGCACCTCGACAAGCTCTCCCTGGAAGATAAGGCGTCTCTCGTAGCCCGGCAAGGTGCAAGATGAGCGACTCCACGCTGATCCGGCGCGGGGGATATCCCGTAGAATCCGGGTATGGTGGACAGGGGAAGACAGTATCTGCTCCTCGCGGACGAGGAGTTGATATCCCTCGCCGGTCAGGGTGAGGCGCAAGCGTTCGCCGTGCTCTACGACCGTCACGGCCGGGCGGCCTATTCGCTGGCCTACCGCATGATGGGCGAGAAGCAGGCGGCCGAGGACCTCGTGCAGGATGGTTTCCTCAAGGTCTGGCGGGGCGCCGAGAGCTACCGGGCGGAGCGAGGCAGCGTGCGCACCTGGATCCTCTCCATAGTCCACAACTGCGGCATAGATCAGCTGCGCTCGACAGCCAGCCGCCGCAGGACGCAGGAGAAGGTCGAGGCCTCAGCTCCTGCGTCCCAGCCGAGCGAGGCCTTCGCCGAGACCTTGCGCAACTCCCAGCGCGAGCAGGTACGCGAGGCGCTCGGGACGCTTCCTCGGGAGCAGCTGAAGATACTGGAGCTCGCGTACTTCTCCGGCTACACCCACGTGGAGATCGCCGAGCTTCTCAGCCTACCGCTGGGGACAGTGAAGGGTCGGATGCGGCTGGGCCTCAAGAAGATAAGAGACTACTTCGACTCCAAAGACGTGGTGGTACCGAGATGAACCACGAGCTCTTCGACGAACTCAAAGGCGCCTACGTCCTAGGTGCCCTGCCCGACGAGGAGCGGCGCGAACTCGAAGCTTACCTCGCGGAGTACCCAGAACGCCAGGCCGAGGTAGACGAGCTGGGCACCTTCGCCTGCTTGCTGGCGCTCTCCCCCCGGGAACAGAACCCGCCTCCGGAGCTCCGCCGGAACATCATGAGCGTCGTCGAGACCGAGGCGCGGCCTCCCGCCAGGAGCGGCGGGCCCCGCTTCGCCGGGCTAGGGGAGTTCTTCAGCCTCCAGAACCTGGCGCTCGGGGCGGCTGCCGTGCTCATCATCGCGCTCTTCTCCTGGAACATGCTGTTGCAAGGGGAGGTACAGGAACTCCACGGCCGGGTCGCGAAATTGCAGGATACCCCGCAGAGCCGGATGGTCGCGCTCGAGGGAACCGGCGCCGCGCAACAGGCACACGCAGAGGTAATGATCCTCGAAGACCACCGGGCGGTCCTGATGGCTGAGGACATGCCCCGGGTGCCCGAGGACAGTACCTACCAGATCTGGGTCATAGAAGGCGACGTTCCTAAGCCAGGCGGCCTCTTCGAACCCCGAAGAGAGCAGGTAGCGGCCGTCGTCGAGGAGCCGCTGCAGGAAGGCGACGTCATAGCCGTGACTATCGAGCCCGACGGAGGGTCGCCAGAACCCACCACCGAGCCCATGATGACGGCCAAACTCTGATCCCCCGGAGACCCTCTGCGGGACACTCGACCGCCCTCTCTCGCGTTTAGTTTCCGCCTCGCCGGGTATTTTATGTTCTTGGAGAGGAAGGAATCCGTCAAGGAGGAACCTGTGAGCGTTGCTCGAGTAACAGAGATCAGTGCAACAAACCCGAACAGCTTCGAGGATGCCATCAACGAAGGTGTCGCCCGCGCAACCTCGACGCTGCGCAACGTCGAGGGCGCCTGGGTCAAGGACATGAACGTCCTGATCGAAAACGGCAGCATCGTCGGCTACAAGGTAAACCTGGCTATCACCTTCGTGCTCGAAGACGCCGGATCCATCCACTAGAAGCCTCAACTCACAGAGCCAGAGCGCCCCGGCCGTTCGCCGGGGCTTTTTCTCTTTTGGTGATACGGTCCCCTACGAAGCCTAATCGTCGTAGGAGAGCCAATCCAGGGTAACGGCGGCGGTCCAGGATTGATTGTCGGAGCCGAGAGGCTCGCCGGTAAAGGGCTCGTAGTACTCGGCGAAGTCACCCCCGGAGAGCTCCTGGAGTGCCACCCGGCGCAGGTCGTGCGCACGGTCACGCTCCCCCGCTCGCACCAGCGCCCGCCAGAGGAGCCACGATATGACCGGCCACACCGGACCGCGCCAGTAGTTGCGCGGTTGGAAATGCGCCTCGGTGGGGCTCGTCGAGGGCGGCAGTGGACGCCGCAGCTTCGGGTTCCCGAGGAAGGCCGTCGAGTAGAGCGTCCGCAGCAGGGCGTCGAGCCGGTCCGGCGCCTGCCCGCCCGCCACGAGCGGCGCGAAGCCCCCAACCGTGCGAGCCCTCAACGGCGCATCTCGCCGGAGGTCGTGGTCCACGCACAGGCCGAGCTCCGGATCCCATTGCTGATCGAGACCCGCCCGTCCGCGAGAGATCCAGGCCTCTATCAGCGCCATATCCTCCTCTGGAGCGCCGACCACCCCGGCTATCTCCAGCAGTGACTCGTTGGCCGCAAGCAGAATGGCGCTGAAGAGCACGTCCTTCACCAGGAACGGGTGAGATCCGTATAACGCCGCCTCGTTGCAGCGGACGCGCTTTATGAGCTCGACAAGCCAGAGGTAGCGGGCGTACTCCTCGTCGGTGGGGCGCTCGGTGGGATGGTCCACATCGTCCAGATCCTGGCGCTCGAACGGCGGGAGCTCACCCACCTCGATAGTCTGGAGGGCCCCGTCCCACCTGGGGGAGTTGTCCATGCCGCTCTCCCAGGGATGGTTGATGGTGACGAGCCCCGAGCCCTCCGGGTCGCGCTCGGTAGCCAGGTAGCGGTGCCACGCCAGGAGCTTCGGGTAGATCTCACCCAGAAAGCCGCGCGCTGCGTCTGCCTCCTCCCTCTCCTGCGCCAGCTCCCAGACTCGCAGGGCGCCGAGGGCGTGGGTCGGCGGCTGACAGAGACAGCTGGTGTACGGCGGCGCAGGGGGGGCTTCGGGGTACTCCCCGGCACTGGCCCAGTGCTCGGGGCCCGGGAAGTAGCTGTCGGGCGGGGCGTCGGGGTTGAAGACTATGTGTGGGACCTTGCCGTTTTTCCACTGGTGCTCGAAGAGGCCGGTGAGCTCCCGGGCGGCGCGGGCGGTGTCGAAGTGGGCTAGCCCGATGGCTATAAACCCGGTGTCCCAACTCCACTGGTGCGGGTAGAGGTTGGGGGCTGCTCTGGTCCACCCCCCCATGTCGTTGCGGCGCAGCACCCGCTCGGCCATGTCCGCCAGATACGTCGCTCGCGCTTTTCGCATACGGATGACATGCTACCAGAGAGCCGTGCCGTACCCAGGTGGGTGGCCGGACACAGCGAGCCCGCGCCAGGCCCTATACAAAGACCGCTATGATCCGGCTACCCAGAACCTCACGATACCGGCGAGCACGAACCGCACGCTGCGGCTCGCGCCGCTCGGATCGGTTAACATCCGCTCCGGAGCCCTGGAAGGGAGATGCAATGCACGAGAACCCTTCGACGCAGGAGATTAGAGAACTGCTTGCAAGGTCGCGCACCGTCGCGGTCGTCGGCCTCTCGGACTCGCCCCACAGGACCAGCCACTCCATAGCTCACTCCCTCCAGGGCTTCGGGTACAAGATCTTCCCGGTCAACCCCAACCTGGACGGGCCGGTTCTCGGCGAGGAACCCTACGGCCTGGTCGCGGAGATCCCCGAACCCGTGGATATCGTCGACGTGTTCCGCAGGAGCGAGAAGGTGATGCCAACCGCCAGGGACGCGGTGGCGGCCGGGGCGAAGGCGCTGTGGATGCAGTCCGGTGTAGTTAACGAGGCGGCAGCCTCCTACGCGAGAGCGAACGGTCTGACCGTCGTCATGGACCGCTGCATCATGGTGGACTACGCATCGCTGGTAGGGCGGTAGAGAGCGAGGCAGCATGGCGAAGGTTTGCCTCTTCGACGTGAACGAGACGCTGCTCGACCTCGGGGCGCTCGACTCCCTCTTCGAGCGGGTCTTCGGGTTCCCCTACCTACCGAGCGAACGCTGGCCTACGTAACCGTAGGGGGCGTTACGTCAAGCGCCCTTACGCATCCTCCTCTATGATCTCCTCGCGGATGATGCGCCGACGGACCTTCGCGCGGCCGCCTTCCTCGAAGGTCTCCGTCTCCTCGGTCTGGCGCGTCCGTGGTGCTCCGCCCGTCGTCCCCTCTCCCGTAGAGCCCTCCGTGGACCCGCCGCGCTCGAACCTGCTCGCGGCGCCGGCGGCTCCCCCCGTGGTCGTGCCGGAGGCAGAGCGCTCGCCGCGCTCGGTATCGCCAGTTCCGGCCCTACTGTCCGTTCGCTCCTCGTACTCGGTGTCCGACCCGCTCTCCGTCCGGTCGGCTCCGCCATCGTCCCGGTCTTGAGCGCTCTCACGCCCCTCTGCCCCGGAAGCGCCCGAGTGACCGGCGTAGGAGCCGGAGGAAACCCGCGACTCGAGTCCGAAGTGGCTTCGGATACGCTCCTCGTACTCGGGGGTGATGTCCTCGTCGTCGTCGAAGCTCGGGGCGTCCTTGACGTGATCCTTGGACTCCGAGACTTCAAGGGCCCTGTCCGCCTCGTTCACCCGGACGATGTCCATGGGGATCAGGGTCGACTTCCGTCCGAGGAAGCCCATCTTCACCCCGATGTATTCCTCGCGGTCTGCCTCGTCTATGAACAGGTCGTCTACCTTGCCGATCTTGTCCCCGCGATTGTCGTAGACGGAATAGCCTTCGTACTTGTCCTCGAGTTCCCGCAACCTCTCCTCGCTAGCCACGGTTCTCTCCTCCTCACGCCGGTTTCACTACCTGGGTGCGTACCCGCCGGATGCCCGGTCAAAAACATACGCCGGGGCACGAGGCAACGCGTGCCGACTTGTTAAACTGATCCGGTAGCTCCTACCGGGGGGTGGTAGCGTGACGTCCGAGAGCGCGAGAATCCTGGCCGTCGATGTGGGGTCCTCTTCCGTTCGCGCCGAGCTCTATGACGGCTCGGGCACCCGCCAAGAGGGTACCGAGACAAAGCTCGACTACGCGCTGGAGTACACTCCGGAAGGCGGCGTGGCCGTAGACGCCGAGGAACTGCTGGCTCTCGTCGTCCGCACGATAGACGGCACCCTGCAGAGGACCGGCGAAGCCTCTATCTCCGGGGTCGCCGCGAGCACCTTCTGGCACTCCGTCCTCGGCCTCGACCGCGAGGGGCATCCCACGACCCCGGTCCTCTACTGGGCCGACCGGCGGGCTGCGGGCGCAGCCCGCGAGCTGCGCGGCGACCTCGACGAAGCAGCGGTCCACCGCCGTACGGGCTGCGTCCTCCACTCCAGCTACTGGCCCGCCAAGCTGCTGTGGCTGAGCCGCGAGAGGGCCGGCGACTTCGAGAGGACCGAGCGCTGGGTCTCCCCCGCCGACTACTTCTACGAACGGTTCTTTGGAAGGACCCACGTGGGCACGTCTATGGCCTCAGCTACCGGGCTCTTCGAGCAGAACCTGCGGCGCTGGGACAGCGAAGTCATCGAGGCGCTCCCGGTCGGGAAAACCCAGCTCTCCCCCATCTCGGACGAGCCGCTCAGGGGCCTGCAAGGCGAGTGGGCCCGGCGCTGGCCCGCACTGCGCAGCGTGCCGTGGTTCCCGGCGGCGGGCGACGGGGCCTGCTCGAACGTAGGGAGCGGGTGTACGCGAAGCGACCGGCTCGCGCTCATGGTCGGCACCAGCGGCGCGATGCGCGTGCTCTGGAAAGCGGATTCCGTCGAGATACCAGCCGGGCCCTGGTGCTATCGGGCCGACGACAAGAGGTTCGTCATGGGAGGCGCGCTCTCGGATGGCGGGAACCTCGTCGCCTGGCTGCGCGAGACGCTGCGCCTCCCCGAGCCGGAGGAGACGGAGAGGCTGCTGGCGGAGATGGAGCCCGGCGCGCACGGCCTGACCTTCCTCCCGCTGCTAGCCGGAGAGCGCGGGCCCGGATGGGCGGACGAGGCAAACGGGACGGTCGCCGGGCTCTCTATGAGCAGTACCCCGGTAGAGATACTGCGCGCCGCTATGGAGGCCGTCGCCCTCAGGTTCGCGCTTATCGCGGAGATCATCGAAGAAGCCTCGCCCGGCGAGAAGGAGGTCATCGCCACCGGCGGCGGGCTCCTCGGCTCACCGACATGGACAGGGATCATGGCCGATGCCCTCGGCAGGCCCGTCACCACCTCGGGCATCCAGGAAGCCTCCAGCCGCGGGGCTGCCCTCCTCGCCCTCGAGAGGCTTGGAGCACTGGAGATAGAAGAGGCGACAGCACCGCTCGGCGAGACCTTCCAACCCGACCCCGCTCGGCACGAGACCTACCTCAAGGCACTTTCCCGCCAGCGCCGCCTCTACGAAGCAGTGTTAGAAGCCTCATGAGAGACCCTCATAGAGCGGTATCACCTCTCGCTCATCGGGACGTAATCCACGTCGCGCGGGCCCGTGTAGATCTGGCGCGGGCGCGCGATCTTGAGCTCCGGGTCGTGGAGCATCTCGACCCACTGGGCCATCCAGCCGGAGGTGCGCGGTATGGCGAACATTACGGTGAAGGCGTCGGTGGGTATGTTCAGCGCCTCGTAGATGAGCCCGGAGTAGTAGTCCACGTTGGGGTAGAGCTTGCGGCTCGTGAAGTAGTCGTCGTCGAGCGCCCGCTTCTCGAGCTCGACGGCTATGTCAAGGAGGGGGCTCTCCTTGTTCGTGGCCTCGAGCACCTCGTCCACGTGCTTGCGGATAATCCTGGCACGCGGGTCGTAGTTCTTGTAGACCCTGTGCCCGAAGCCCATGAGCCGCTCGTTTCCCTGCTTGACGCCCTCGAGGAAGTCCACGATGTTGTCGGTTGACCCTATCCTCTGCAGCATCCTCAGAACGGCGACGTTGGCCCCGCCGTGCAGCGGCCCGTAGAGACCCGCAACCCCCGCGGCTATCGCAGAGAAGGGGTCGACCCGCGAGGACCCGACGACCCTGACGGCCGCCGCGGAGCAGTTCTGCTCGTGGTCGGCGTGCAATATGAAGAGCACGTCGAGCGCTCGCTCGAGCCGCGGGTCGGGCTCGTAGCGGGGCTCGGCCATCTTGAAGAGCATCGAGAGGAAGTTGCCAGTGTACGAGAGGTCGTTGTCGGGGTAGACGTAGGGCAGCCCGAGGCTGTGGCGATACGAGAAGGCGGCCAGGGTCGGCATCTTGGCTATGAGACGCACCGCCGAGACGTGCCGCTGGTACTCGTCGTCTATGTTCGCCGCCTCCGGATAGAACGTCGAGAGCGCGCCTACCGATGCAAGCAGCATCCCCATCGGGTTCGCGTCGTGCCGGAAGCCGTCCATGAAGTTCTTTATGCTCTCGTGCACGTAGGTGTGGTGCGTGACCTCGTACACCCACTTGTTGTACTCGTCCTCGCTCGGCAGATGACCGTAGATCAGGAGGTACGCAACCTCCAGATAGGTCGAGTGCTCGCACAGCTGCTCGATCGGAATGCCCCGATGCTGCAGAATGCCCTTCTCCCCGTCGATGTAGGTGATCGCACTCCGACAGCTCGCCGTGTTCGAGTAGCCCGGGTCATACGTCATGAGGCCGAAGTCGTCATCGTCGACCTTGACCTCCCTGAAATCCATCGCCCGGACCGTGCCGTCCTCTATCTCGAGGTCGTAATCCCGCCCCGTGCGGTGGTCCTTGATAGATAGATTCTCAGCCCCTATCGCGGTCGACCCGCCGCCGTTTTCCATGCCTCGAGACTCTCCGGTCAACTCATGCCCCTTTCTCTAAGTAACCTTATTATATATGCTCGTCCCACATATATGCTTTGAACGCGCGCTCTGGTTCGAACCTCCATTATCCCCCACTGGCGGGTAAACGAAAAGTAGGTACGCTGTGTGGGCACCTTGAAACCTTCGTATGGGGTCCTCGTATGTGAGAACGAGAAGCGGAGGAAGGAGCGCGCATGGAGAGAGAAACGGGCAACTATGGGGTCCAGCGGGAGTACGAATCATGGCCCGCGCCCTACACGCCGGTTAGTGCGATGAGCGCGCGCGACGAGCGGACGTGGTCTGCGCTGGCGCACCTGAGCACCTTCCTCAACGCCTTCACCGGCTTTTTCGGACCGGTTGCGGCCTTTATCATCTGGCTGGCACACAGGGACAAGAGCCCGACGGTGGCCCATCACGCGCTCAGGTCCGTGTACTACCAGGTCCTCTGGCTTGTTGCCATCGCCGTCGGGTGGACGGTTACGGGCCTGCTAATGGCGGTCCTGATCGGCTTCCTGCTGGTGCCGGTGATGATCTTGGTGACGCTCGCACCCTTTGTCCAGGCCTCCTACGAGGCGTACAGGGCGTACATGGGTGGTGGCCGGCGTTACGCCTAGTGAGGACCGGAGGTGGCGTATTCGTGTTCACCCTGGATCGGGGTTCCCCCCTCGAAGCGTGAGAGATTGTAGGCTTCAAGGCTGGGCCTCTTCGGTCTGCCGTCGGAGATCCAACGCGCCACCTCTGCGCCGACGGCCGGCGCCTTCTTGAAACCGGTCCCGCTCCAGCCTGCGGCGAGGTAGAGACCCTCCGGGCCTGCGGGCCCGAGCAAGGGCCGTCCGTCGGGGGTCATGTCGAGTATCCCGGTACGGCCCGAGCGGTAAGGGGCGCCTGCGAGCGCCGGGAAGCGCAACGCGAGCCTCCGCAGCGCTTCCGAGACGAAGGTGCCTTCCGGCTGTGGCGTCGGGGCGTCGGGATCGGAGGTCCACTCGAGGCTGTCCCGGCTGCCGACCAGGGTGGCACGCTCGGCGGCCGGCCTTGCGTAGATACCCTCTGTGGTGTCGATTATTGCTAGATGGGTCGGGAGTTCGTAGGGGCGCTCGAAGAGCGCAACCCGCACCCTGGCAGGCCTGATGGGAAGTTCGAGGCCGACGCTCGTGGCGAGCGGCACGGACCACGATCCGGCCGCGAGCACCACGGTCTTCGCTTCCAGAGTGTCCGCATCGGTCAGGACACCCCTGAGACGATCCCCCCGGACGACGAGCGCCGTCGCGCGCCGCCGTTCGAAGGTCGCTCCGAGCGTCTGTGCCGCTCGGAGGAAGCCGACTGCGGTGGCTGCAGGATCGGCGTAACCGCCGCGGGGCTCGTAGGCGGCCAGAGCGACGCCTTCCGTACGAAGCGCGGGCTCTATCTCGCGGAGCTCTTCGGGGCTGACCAGGCCCGTTTTTACCCCGACCTTTCGCTGCAGAGCGACATTGTGTCTGAGTGCCTCGACGTTCGCTTCTCCGATCAGGTAGGCGAAGCCCGAGCGGGTGAAGCCGCAGCCACCACCGACGCGCTCGCCCCACGGCTCGAAGTAGTCCGTGAGGCTCTCCCAAGCCAGGTCCGCTTCGAGCGCCGTGGAGTAGTGCGCCCGGATCAGGGCTCCCGAGCGCGCCGTCGAGCCGGCGGCCGGTCCGTCGCGGTCGATCACCAGGGTCTCGATGCCGCGCTCGGCCAGGTGAAATGCGACGCTCGCCCCCACCACCCCGGCCCCGACTACGACGACTTCCGCCGCTTTCACCAGGTCCTCGATGAGGACGGGTTGCTCTGGCCGTAGTCCTGTAGCTTTGCCGCGACCCCGGCGCGCATGTCACCCCCCGCCTCGCTCATGCGGCGGGAGATTCGGAGCACCTCTTCCCGCAGAGGCTTGTGGTACAAGTATGCCCTCTCTCCTTCCAGTGGGCGCAGGCGTCTCTCCGCCAGTTACTTTCTATTCTCTCACCTGGCCACGTGGTTTCCATCATTAGTAGTGGAGGTCACGCTCTCGCGCAAGAGGTGCGTGGCCGGTAGCGTGCGGCGAGGTATTCTGGCATCTTCCGGGTACGGATAGGCTTTGAAGGGGGGCTGATGGAGCATCGTCGCGACGAGTCGAGGGTAGGGCGGCGTACGTCGCCCGCGACGCTACGAAACTCGCTGCTGGTGATGCTCTCTCTGGCTGCAGGCTGCGTGGACGCGGTTGGTTACCTGGGGCTCGGTCAGATCTTCGTGGCGAACATGACCGGGAACACGGTATTGCTCGGGTTGGCGCTCGGCCAGGCGGAAGCAAGAGCGGCGCTGCGAGCAGGCGTCGCTCTGGTCGGGTTCATCGTCGGCGTTGCCGTGGGAGCCGCCATCCTCGGGCCGGGTCGAGATCGCCCCACCTGGCCGCCCGGCGTCACGGCAGCCCTCGCTCTCGAGCTGGTCTTCCTCATCGCTTTCGCGATCGGGTGGTTCTTCGCCGAGTCCAAACCGGCCGGACTGTCGGTGTATCCCCTGATCCTCCTGCCGGCCGTCGCGATGGGCCTCCAGAGCGCCGCCGTGAGACGCCTGGGCATCCCCGGCGTGGCGACCACTTACATAACCGGCACGCTGACGGACCTGACGGAGGGAGCGATCGCCCGGCTGCGCCCGGCGGTCTCAGCCGCGATACTCGATCGGCATGAGGAGGAAAGTTCCGAGCAGAGGAGGCCATCGGCGCGCGGCCTGTTGCTCCCGGCTGACGTGTGGCTGGCCTACGGCATCGGAGCGGTAATCGTGGGAATTCTCACGCTCCGGTGGCCCTCGGGTGTGCTCTCGGTGCCCGTCGCCGTGCTCGCGCTGGTGGTCGCGATCGCGATAGCCCGTTTTCGACACCAGCGGTAAGGCCAGGAGCGCTGGTCATGTCCGGCCGAGACATCTCAAGATCGACGCATCCCGGTCAGGTGGCGCTCGATGAGCCTGAAGATCCGGTCGTCGAGTTCGCGCTGGCACTCCATCGCCTGCGGGATGAGCCTTCTCTTGTCTTCGAGCGACCCGGAGCCCATCTCCTCGAAGATCGTATCCCGCTGCTCCATCCGGCGCCAGAGCTCTGCAAGCTCGTTTCGGTGCTCGGAGGCCAGGTGCCGGTCCAACTCCTCGAAGAGCTGGTCTTCGATCTCGCGCTGGCGCTGCAGCAGATCCAGGACCCGCTGCAGCTCGACCTCCTGGGCGCGCTGGTGCTCGAGCTCGCGTTGCAGGTCGTCCACGAGCATCTCCTGGTCCCACCCCTCGAAAGGATGGTCGGCTTCGACGGTGATCTCGTGTAGCCGCGCCTGGGTGCGCGTTCGCTTCATCCCTTCGAGGACCCGTTCTCGCCTGCCGAGCGTCTGACCCAGCTCATCCAACAGCCGTCTCAATACCTGCTCGTGGTCGCTCTCGGCCATCTTCTCCTCCGGTCCTTGGCCCCACGCGTCTCAGGATAAACCCTGCGCGTCCTTGCGTCTCTGTTGTTAAGTTCTCGTGAGGGAGGTGATGATCCTGTGGCCGTTCAACTGGTATCCGACGAGATTCACGTGGTTACAGGCAAGCCCTGGCGCCACTGGTTTGACGACCGGTCGTGGGACCGCGTCCGGAAGCTGGCCCGGGCGTACGGCTGGGAAGGAGCCGCGCTGGAACCTGGCGACTACCTAAACGAGGAAGAGGCCGCCCGCCTCGCCAACGCGCTGGAGGAGGCGTTGCCGGACATACCGGATCACGACGCCGTCGCCGGACGCACGGAGTGGGTCGGCGACTACCATGTGCCCACCGCGGAGGTAACGCCCACCGAGTGGTTCAGCGGGGCGGCCAAGATCTACTACAAAGAGTTTATCCGTCACTGCCGCGCCGGCGGCTTCCGGGTCGAGTATGACGGTTCGCGGCCCGGCGTGTGACACCGTCCCAAGAAACCCGTTTTTCGGGGTTGTTCGTGTCCAGCTCCCACCGTGACGAAATACCAGCCTTCTGCAGCGTAATTCCTTTGAGATACTACCTGACAGGGCTTCGCCGGTTGCGATACGTAATGCGCGAACCGCGATTTCGCCTACGCTTTAGCGGAAAGATTCTAGCCGACGATTGATCTCCTCCAGGTCGACCGTCACCGGGTCGAAGTCCCCGCCTATCCATTCGAGCATATCTTCGTGGTCCGGGTTCTCCTCATCCTCGATGGCCTCCAGCATCATGTAGTAGCCCGGTATGCCACCGCAGTCTTCGGGCGGAGCAGCGTACTCACCCTCGACGCAGACCGGATAGCGTACGCCTTCCTCCGGTGGCAACAGTTCCTCGACCAGGATATCGTGTTCCCAGCCGTCACCGAAGTCGTACTCGTAGAGGAGACGGTCTTGTGGTTGTGGGATCACCTCCCGCAGCGTAACGCTTCGCTCGCTCTGCGGGTCGGGTATGAAGTCCTCGTCCACGCCATAGACCCTGTCGCTGGCTACGAACCGGTGCATGTGGTAATTCTCCCAGTCCATGACGACCTGGATGACGTGGTGCAACTCCTCCAGGGTGGTCTCGCCGGAGAGCCGCACCCGGCGCCAGATGAGCGGTTCGCTGCCCATGAGGGATACCCTGATCTGTAAGCTGTATTCCGGCGAAGTCGCCAAGGTTCTACCTCCTTACCACGACGGGTGGTATCTCATGGACCTCTCTTTCGAGCACGATAGTATAGGCGGCGAAGTACGGCTACTACGACGCGAGCATGGGGTCGGATCAGCTAGCGTGCGCAGAACCGACTCTCTCCAGGTACTCGAGCACCTCCTCCGCCGGCACCACGTCGCCGTACTTGGCGTCTATGTCGTAGAGGTTGGCCTGGTGGGCGTCCGTATTGCGGTCGCCGACGGCCTCGCGCGGGACTATAGGCCTGTAGCCGTACTGGAGGGCGTCGACGGCGGTCGCGCGGACGCAGCCCGAGGTCGAGGCGCCGGTGACGATGAGGGTGTCTACCCCGGCGGCGGCGAGCAGGCTCGGAAGACCGGTCCCGTAGAAAGCGGAGGCGAAGAGCTTGTTGAGGACGGGCTCGGTCTCGCGCGGGGCTATGCGAGGGTCTACCTCGCCCCACCTGCTCCCCGCTTCTAGGGTGAGAAGGGCCGGGACCTTGTCTATAAACGCGGCCGCGGTTAGCTTGTCGCTCTCGCGGTAGGCGATGGTGGTGAAGACAACAGGTATCTCCGCGCGCCGGGCCGCCTCGAGGAGCTTCTGGATGCTGGCGACCGGCTCTTCGAGGTCGCAGGCCAGAGGAGACTCGGGGTCCGTGAAGCCAAGGGTCATGTCCACGACGATGAGGGCGGGGCGACGGCCGTAGCCGCCGCGTCCGCCGAAGCCTTCCAGATGCATAGACTCACCCCCTGTTCCCGCCGCCGAGCTCGTGTGAGAGCCACTCGTTGAACTTGCGCCTGGTCTCGGCGATGATGCGGCGCTGCTCCTCGAGCGGGGGCAGCGAACCGTGGTCGAACTCCGGCACCTCGCCGCGTCCGCTCCTGAGCTCTTCGCGCTTCGACTCTGTGGCGCTGGCGTCTATCCGCCCGCTCCCATCCAGTACCACGCCGTACTCACGCTCGGCGGCTTCCGGACTGACCAGGTTCCAGCGCACATCCTTCGCCACAGCTTCCCCATCGCGCTCGGTCGGGTCCCCGACGCCGCCGGCACCGGCGGTCTCGAAGACGAGCCTGTCGCCCTCGAAGACCGGCACGTCGCGCACCTTGGAGGGGAGCTCGACCTCCTCACCGCTCTTGCGGATCAGGGTCTTCCTCGAAGGGGCGCCGGGCTTGCCGCCGTCCACGCCGTAGGGGAAGGTATGGTGGCGGTCGTCCTGGTAGGTGATGCGGCCGTCGGCCAGGAAGCGGTAGACCTTCTTTATGCCGCAGCCGCCGCGGAACAGCCCGGCTCCGCAGGAGTCCTTGCGGGCCGAGTACTCCTCCACGATCATAGGGTAGTACGTCTCCATGTACTCGGCGGGGACGGCGAGGAACTCCGGCCACCAGGAATGACCGTCCAGGCCGTCCTTGCCCGGGATGGCCGGGATGCCGCCGTAGAGGATCTCCATCGTCTGGAACGGCTCGCCGTTCTTCTTCACGCCCGAGTAGACGAAGTTGGGGCTCGTCCCGTACGAGCCGGAGACCTTGAAGCCGATAGCCTTCGCGTAGACCGCGCCGAGCACGTCGAACTGCCGCGCCATGACGACCAGGCGGTTACTCAGAGGCGCTGGTTCCCTCGGTCTGAGCACGGTGCCGTCCGGGATGTTCACCTTGATGATGTCGCAGTAGCCGTCGTTGAACAGGATCGTCGGGTCGAACGCAGAGATCAGGAAGACCCCGACGAACATCTGGAACATCTCTTTGTTGAGGAGGAAGTTGACCGGCCCCGGCACCTGCTCGTCGGTCCCAGTCCAGTCGAGGTGAAGGCTGTCACCCTCGCGCCACATCGCGAGCTTGAGCTTGATCGGGCCGTTTCCCAACCCGTCGTCATCGGTGTAGTCCTCGAACTCGAAGCGCTGCCCCACGGGCATGTGCTGCCTGATGAGCTCGATGACGCTGCGCCGGGTCCTGTCCAGCAACGCGTCGCAAGCCTCCAGGTACGTATCCTTGCCGAAGCGGTCGCAGATGTCCTTTACCCTTTGCGCGCCGGCGGCGGTCCCGGCGGCTATCGCCATGATGTCCGCGCGCGTCTCGCGCGGGGTGCGCGAATTGTGGCAGAAGAAGCGCAGGACCTCTTCGTTCAGCCTTCCGGCGTCGTAGAGCTTGACGGGCGGCATCCGGACGCCCTCCTCGAAGATCGAGCGCGCATCTATCGGGATGGAGCCCGCTGTAGATCCACCGACGTCCATCAGGTTGCCCCACTGCAGGGCGTAGCCTATGTGGTCGTCATCGTAGAAGATCGGGCGCACGAGGAGTATGTCCGGCAGGTGAGAGGTGGATCCCTCCATCATGTACGGGTCGTTGAGGGCTATGACGTCGCCGTCTCTGAGGTCCTCGACGGTGTATGGCGAGTGCTCGAGGACGGTGTCCACCGGGCTCCCGAACTGGCCTACAACCATCCGGCCCTTGCGGTCGGCTATGAGGGGGAACTCGTCGGCCTGCTCGCGGATAATGGGGCTCACGGCGGTCGTAACCAGCACCCGGTCCATCTCGTAGCGGATGTTCTTGAGCGCGTTCTCGATGATGTCGAGGGTGACGTGGTCTATGTCGTGCTCGCGGACGAAGTCCGGGGGGGCCTGTAGCACCATCTCTCTATGCCTCCTCAATCAGGATGTTCCCGAAGCGGTCGACCGCGCCCCTGAAGCCCGGTTCGATCACCGTAGTGGTGTCGTCCTGGACGACGATGGCCGGTCCCGGAACAGCGTTGCCGGGTCGCAGCCTGCCGCGCTCGTAGATCGGGGTCTCCATCCACTCCCCGTTGAAATACGCCCTCTCGTACCGGAGCACCGCCCCCGAGGCATCGTCTCCTGTGCCGTCCTCGCTCTCCACGAGGCTAACGCCCCTGATCCTGCCCCGCCCGATAACCCTTATGGTCGCCATCTCCACCGGCGAGTCCGGCAGGTCGAAGTTGTACCTCTGTCGGTGGGCGCTCTCGAAGCGCTCGCGCAGGAAGGTGCTGTCCTGGCCCGTGAGCTCGTCGAGCTCGAAGCGACAGGGGATCTGGATGTTCTGCAGGTAGTAGCGGCAGTCCGCAAAGAGGTCGAACCGCTTGTTGTCTTCGTCTACTCCCTCACTCTCGAGCCACTCGTTGGCCTGTGCGATGAGACCCTCGACCGTCTCTCTCAGCTCCGAGGCGGGTGTCTCCTCGGCGATCCTGAGGTACGTCTCGGGGAACTCGTTCTGGATGTCTGATGAGAGGAACCCGAAGGCGCTCATCACCCCAGGCGTCGGCGGCACGACGACCGAGCGCGACCGGATGAGCCGGCCCAAAGAGTTTGCGTGCATCGGGCCGGCGCCGCCGAACGCGACGAGTCCGAACTCGCGAGGGTCGTGGCCCCGCTCGACGCTTACGACCCTCAGGGCAGCGTGCATGTTCTCGTTGACGATGTCCAGGATCGCCTCGGCCGCCTCCTCCTCGCTCATCCCCAGAGGCTCGGCGATCATCGCCACCGCTTTCCTCGCCGCCTCCTCGTCCATCTCCAGCCTCCCACCCAGAGCGACGCCTGGCGGGATGCGGTGCAATACCACGTTCGCGTCGGTTACGGTCGGGGCCTCGCCACCGCGCCCGTAGCAGGCCGGTCCGGGGTCTGCGCCCGCGCTCGCCGGTCCCACCTGCAGGGCGCCGCTCGTGGACAGGAAAGCGATAGAGCCGCCCCCCGCGCCCACGCTGTGTACGTCAACCGCTGGAGACTTGAACTGGAAGTAGCCGAGCTGAATCTCGCGCCGCACCAGCGTCTCCCCGCCAAGGCAAAGCGAGACGTCCGTGCTGGTTCCGCCCATATCGAAGGTGAGAATGTCGGGGACCCCGATCTCGCGCGCCAGATAAGCCGAGCCCGTGACGCCCCCGGACGGTCCGGAGAGTGCTATCTGGATGGGCCGCGCGGCGACGGCCTCCGTACTCATAGCGCCGCCGTCCGAGCGCACGATGGAGAGAGCGCCATCAAACTGCTTCTCCTTGATGGAAGACTCGAAGTTCTTCATGTAGAGGACCGTGCGCGGCTGCACCGCCGTATTCACTACCGTTGTTAGCGTCCGCTCGTACTCGCCGTACTCCTGCCCGATATCAGCCGAGATCGAGACCGATAGGTCGGGGTACGCCTCGCGCACGATGTCGCGCGCCCGCCGCTCGTGTACCGGGTTGACGTAGGAGTTGAGGAACCCGATCGCGAGCGACTCCACCCCCCGATCCACGAGCCGCTTTACCGCTTCGCGCACCTCGTCTTCATCGAGGTGCCGTATGACTTCACCGTCCGAGCCTATTCGTTCGGAGATGCCTGTGGTGTCGGTCGGATCGGCGGGTGGGTCGGGCTTGACGAGGGCCATCCAGCCGTAGAGTGGGCCCGGTGTCCACGCGCGGGCGAGGTGAAGGATCTGCTCGTGACCCTTCGTGGTCAGCAGACCGACCCGGGAGCCGGTGTTCGTGAGGATCATGTTCGTCACCACGGTGGTGCCGTGGAAGAGCAGGTGCAGGTCGGTGAAGGAGATCCCAACCTTCTCGCACACCGCCTCTATCCCCTCGACGACCCCCTTTGACGGATCTTCCGGCGTAGATAAGACCTTCTCTTCGGTCAGTTCGCCCGTCTCCTCGTCGAAGACGAGCACGTCCGTGAACGTCCCCCCCACGTCTACCGCCACGTTGTGGGCCATGTTCCTCCCTTCGGTCGAATGCTCTCAGCACTCAGCTTTTCGTCTCCTATCGAAGCGTTCACTCGTCGGTTCTCTGCCCACACGGAACCTGCCTGGGTCGCCCTCCGGACAACGATGCGACCTGTTCTTCCCATACCTGGTTACTGACGGTTCAAACAAAGTTTCCCGCCTTGTAGACCTGCCCCGGAAGCTCCTTGCCGAGTTGCTGCGCCATCCACTCGGCCACCTCGATGAGCGCGTCGAGGTCGATGCTGGTCTCGTGGCCCATCCCGTGCAGCAGGTAGACGAGATCCTCTGTCGCTATGTTGCCGGTCGCCCGCGGGGCGAACGGGCATCCTCCGGTCCCGCCGACCGCGGCGTCGAGCACGGTGGCCCCGGACTCGACGGCGGCCATGGCGTTTGCTATCCCCGTGTTGCGGGTGTCGTGGAAGTGGCAGCCGACGGTTGGTCCGAGGTCGAGCACGCCCTCGACCAGCTTGCGCACCTGAGCCGGCACCCCGACGCCGATGGTGTCGGCCAGTACGAGCTCGTCCGGGTTCGCTGCCGCGACCTTCTCGGCGAGGCGGAGCACGCGCGCCGGCTCCACGGGGCCATCGAAGGGATCCCCGAAGGCGGCGCTCAGGGTTATGGAGACGCGTACACCGTCGAGCCGCGCGCGCTCGACGAGGCGACTGGCGAGCTGCGTGGCATCCTCGACGGTGGTGTTCTGGTTGCGCTGGGCGAAGGTCTCGGTTACGGGGAAGGCGTAGCGAACCTCGTCCACGCCGGCCTCGACGGCCCGCTCGTAGCCTCTCTCGTTCAGGACGAGTCCCGCGTATAGCGTCCCGGGGCGACGGTCTATGGCGGCCATGACCTCTTCAGCGCCGGCCATCTGAGGCACCCGTTTGGGGTTGACAAAGCTCGCCGCCTCGACGCGAGGGAGGCCCGCCGCCGCCAGTCTGTCACAGAGCTCTGCGCGGGTCTCGGGAGAAAGGGTCCTATCCTCGTTCTGGAGACCGTCGCGGGGACCTACGTCCACTACTTCGACGCGCATCAGACGATCCCCCGCTCGCGCAGACCGTCCAGCTTCTCCTCGCTCATCCCCAGCGCATCTCTGAACACTTCATGGTTGTGCTGGCCAAGCTTCGGTCCGGTCCAGCGAACCCTGCCAGGCGTCTCGGAGAGTCGTGGAACTACGTTCTGCATGGGGAACGGCCCTATGTCGGGATCCTCGACCTCGACGATGTTCTCGCGAGCGGCGTAGTGTTCGTCCGAGAGCATGTCCTGCGCGGTGAACAGCTTCCCGGCCGGAACGCTCGACTCCCTCATGACCTCGAGCACCTCTTCGGCGCTTCGTTCTCCGGTCCAGGCGGAGATCAACTCGTCCAGCTCTTCCTGGTTCTCACCGCGGGCGTTGTGAGTGGCGTACCGATCGCTCTCGGCCCACTCGGGGTGCCCGAGGGCCTTCGCGAACCGCCTGAATACGGTGTCGGCGTTGGCGCCGATCACGACGTAGTCCCCGTCGCTCGTGGGGTAGGTGTTCGACGGCGCCACGAAGGGCAAGATGGCACCGGTGCGGCCCCTGATGTGCCCCGTGAGCGCATACTCGGGGATGGTGCTCTCCATGAGCGCGAGGACGGCCTCGTAGATCGCCACGTCCACTACCTGGCCTCTGCCCCCGCGAGCGTCGCGGTTGTAGAGGGCCGCTACCGCGCCCAGAGCCCCGAAGGTCGCCGCGAGCGAGTCGCCCAAAGAGATCCCCACCCGCGGCGGCGGACGGTCCGGGAACCCTGTGACGTGCCGGATCCCGCCCATCGCCTCGCCGATGGACCCGAACCCCGCCTGGTCCTTGTAGGGTCCGGTCTGCCCGTACCCCGAGACCCGCACCATGACGAGACCGGGGTTGCTCCGGCTCAGGTCCTCGTAGCCGAGCCCCCAGCGCTCCATGGTGCCAGGCCGGAAGTTCTCGACGAGCACGTCCGCCGTCTCGATCAGCTTTCTTGCGAGCTCCTGTCCCTCAGCTTCGCGTAGATTGAGCGTCACGGACTTTTTGTTGCGGGCGATGATGGGCCACCAGAGGGTGTGCCCTTCTTTGCGGTGGCGTCCCCACTCGCGCATCGGGTCTCCCTTGCCCGGCGGCTCGACCTTGATGACCTCGGCCCCGAAGTCCCCAAGGAGCTGTCCGCAGAAGGGCCCGGCCAGCAGGCTTCCCATCTCGACGACCCGCACACCTCCCAGGGGAGACCCGTTCCCCCTCTCGCTCATCTCATCTCCTCCTTGAGGGCCTTTATTACGAAGTCCCGGCCCTCATAGACGTGCTCGCGCATGATGATCTCGGCCCGCTCGCCGTCGCCCGCCTCGAGGGCTTTGAGGATCTGGCGGTGGTAGTGGTTGGAGATGGCGCGCTCCCGCTCCCCGTACCAGAAGAAGGCCTTGAACACGAGCGGCACCTCGACGGTGCGCCGGATGAGCTTCTCCAACCGCCCGTTGCGGCTGGCCACGACGATGGTCCCATGGAAGTCCTGGTTGGCCGCCACGAGCCACCGGCTCTCCTCCCCACGATCGGCGAAGCGCCCGGGCGAGACAGTCTCCATGGTCTCGACCACATCGCGCAGCCGCGAGAGCTCCTCCTCCTTGATCCTCCCCGCGGCTCGCCTGGCAGCGTGGCCCTCCAGTACGGCCCGCAGATCGTAGATGTCCCAGACGTCCTCGACGGAGAAGGAGCAGACCACAGCACCCTTGTTGGGCGTGATCTCGACGAGCCCCTCCGCCTCGAGCATGGTCAGAGCCTGACGGATCGGGGTCCGGCTTACCCCAAGCCGCTCCGCGAGCTGGCCCTCGACCAAACGCTCGTCAGGGCCGTACTCACCCTCCAGAATCAAACGCCGCAACCACTCGAAGACCCGGTTGGGACCATCTCTTCTTTCTGGTTTGTCCAACGCGGCAGCTACCGAAGCTCCCTTCCCAACGGCCCTCAAGACCGATTGTATACAATCTTACAGGAACGGGGCTTTCGCGGCAAACCCGGGTGGGTTAGGGCCTCAGGTCTCTTCGATCTCCGCGAGCACGGCCCCGCCGGGGACGAGATCCCCCTCTCCGTAGGGCAGTGAGGCGACTCTACCGGCGTGGGGTGCGGCGACGGGCTGCTCCATCTTCATCGCTTCGAGGACGAGCAACAGTTGCCCCTCCTCGACCTCGTCGCCCTCCCTGACGGCCACCTTCACCACCGTCCCGGGCATCGGCGCCGTCAGGCTGGCGCCGGCTGTCTCCCTCTCCGGACCCGACCCGACCACGTCAGGCGGCGGTCGCTTCGTGAGCCTGTGAGTAACGCCGCGTAGATTGACCAGCGTGTCCAGGTCCTCGAACGCGAGACCGGCCGATAGAGACTTGCCGTCCACGATGGCGTGTATACGACCCTCGTGCTCGGAGAGGACCTCGACCGAAGATCCCCGACCCTCGAGCCGCAGGTTCAGCTTGCCGCCGCCGGAGC
>DASTQK010000002.1:0-9921 GCA_035761765.1 Rubrobacteraceae bacterium | reverse complement strand
CACGGCTACAAGTTCTGCAGTGTGGTGGGCGAGATCCTCGCGGCTCTCGCCACCGAAGGCTCAACCCCTCATCCCATAGACCTCTTCTCTCCGGCCCGCCTCGACAGGGCAGACGCGCGAGGTTAGCGGTGGAGATCCTCGGCGCAGAGGAGACGGCTGCCCGCCTGCCATATGCGGATCTCGCCGAATCCATCCGGGAGGTCGCGCTCGAGCGCGCATCCGGCACCGTGCAGGCTCCGTCCAGGATGTCGCTCCCCCTCACCGGGGGAGCGGTGTTGCTCGTAATGCCCGCCTCCGGAGAAGGAATCGCCATAACCAAGCTGGTGACGGTGCACCCGCAGAACGCGCGCGGCGGCCTGCCGACCATACAGGGTGAGGTGGTTGTAATGGAGGCCGCGACGGGCCGGAGGCTCGGCATGCTGGACGGCGGCGTCGTCACCGCGCGGCGCACGGCCGCCCTCTCGCTGCTCGCCGCGCGCGAGCTCGCCCCACGTCCCAACGGGCCGCTGCTGATCGTGGGCGCCGGCACCCAGGGCAAGGCCCACCTCGAGGCCTTCCACGAGGGTCTCGGCACGTCGAGGGTCTTCCTCAACTCCCGCACCCGGGAGCGCTCCGAAGCCCTGGCGCAGTACGCACAGAGACTCGATATGGAGGCGCAGGTGATCGAGGATCCCGCAGAGGCGCTCGGCGAAGCGAGCCTCGTGGTAACGGCCACGACGAGCCGCGAGCCGGTGTTGCCCGAGGGGGTGTCCGAGGACGCCTTCGTCGCCGCTGTAGGCTCTTTCGAGCCGGGGGCGGCTGAGCTTGCGGCGGGGCTGGTGGCGCGCGCCGCGGTCGTGGTAGACACGCTGGAGGGCGCCAGGGAGGAGGCGGGCGATCTGATCCAGGCCCACAAGGCGGGCGTCTTCTCCTGGGAGAACGCGACCCAGCTGGAGGACGTTCTCCGAGCTTCGGAGCGCCTTGAAGGGACAGTGGTCTTCAAGAGCGTGGGACACGCCCTGTGGGACCTGGCCGCCGCCCGCACGGCCTTCGGCGGTTAGCCGAATCCTCTCGGCGCTCCCCACGTATAATCAAGGGACCCGGATCTCCACGAGGAGGAAGGATGGCCGCGCGGTTCCATATCACGGTGCTTATGCTCGCCGCATCGGCGGCCTTACTCGCGCCGTTGGCGGCGGCACAAGGCTCGGACACGGTTCACGACGAGGCGGGCGCGCTCAGCGCCGCCGAGGAGCAGGATGTCCAGGCGGCCTTCGACCGGGTGAGCGAGGAGTCAGGCGAGCAGCTCCACGCCTTCGTTGTCTCCGACACCAACGTCGATCCCGCAGACCGACCCGAGTTCCTGGCACAGAAGGCGAGCGAGGTCGACGCCCCACAGGACGCGAGCGTGATGGTGGTGGACACGGAGGACCGCTGGGGCCTGGTAGACGTGGCCGGGGGCTCGGATCAGGCGGTCTACGACGTCATGGTCCCATACTTCCAGGACGGCGACTTTGCAGGGGGACTCATAGCGGGCGCCGCGCGGTACGAGGACAGCCTGAGCGTCATGCCCGAGCTCCTGACGACCGGCGGCGTGCTCGCCGCGCTCGTGGCGCTCGCCGGAGGAGCGTTTCTAGTGTTCAGCCGGCGCCGCAGGGAGAGAGAGCTGGAGGAGCAACGCCGGCTCGCCGAGAAGGAGTTCGCCGAGCTGACGGAGCGAATGGACGAGTTCGGGGAGAAGGAGCGGCTAGTCGCCGGCTACCTTGAGGCCCAGCGCCCGCTGCTTGACCAGAGGAGCGAGCAGGAGGTCGAGGCGAAGATACGGGACTCCCGCAGCGTCGGCTTCGGGCGCGAGTTCAACGAGGCAGCCGCCAGCCTCTCCTCGGAGCCGGTAGTGGCCCGACAGAAGATCTTGACTGGACGCCGGCTCCTCGAAGAGGCCATCGGAGGACTGGACGAAGCGGAGTCCGCCATCGACCATTACCGCGCCGCCGACGTTGCCCTCGAGGGCAGGTTGCGCGTGGCAGCTGCGGAGATCTCCGCAGCTGAGATCTCCGAGAGGTCGGCCCGGAAAGCGGGCGCCTCCGTAAAACCCGAGGACCCGCGCCCCGAGTACGACCGGCTCGCCAAAGCGGCGGCGGAGCGCGCCGCCCGCCGCGACGAGTTCGACCCCCGCGACGCACTGGCCGCCGTCGACGCCCTGATCCAGAAGGCCCGCGACCGGCGAGGTGCGATGGAGGCCGAAATCTTTGCCCGCGCCGCCCTCCCGCAGGAGCGCTCCTCCGCCGAAGACGACCTGCGAAGGGCCAGCCAGACACTCGAAGAGTACGCACGCGCCCACGCGACCGCGATAAACGACTGGGGACCCGCCGCGCTCGAAGAAGCCCCCACCCCCGAAGAGCTCTCCGCGGACCTGCGTCACGCCGCTGGCGTCGTGGAACGCTCCGACGCAGCCGAGACCGCCGGTCGCTTCGCCGAGGCTCGTTCCCTGCTGGGGGAGGCCGCGCAGTCGGCCCGGGGCACCACGCAGGCCCTCGGCGCGCTCAAGGCGGTCGTGGCGGAGGCGGACCGGCGCAGGCGTGAGGGCGAGAAGAAACTCGGGGAGCTCGAGGCCCGGCTGGAGCGCGCGAAGGCCAACAGGCACCGGATGGGCCCGCGCCAGAGGCGCCAGCTCCTGGACTACGAGCGCCGGCTCGACGACGCCCGCGGCGGCTTCTTCGGTGCCGACTGGCTCACAGCCCTGCTCGTCTTCGAGGCCCTCGACACCGACTACGTCTACGTGGACTCCCCCGGCGTGGAATTCGGCGAAGCAGGCTCCGGCGACTGGGGCGGAGGAGACTGGGGTGGCGACTTCGGCGGCGGCGACTTCGGCGGCGGCGACTTCGGCGGCGGGGGCTTCTGAGTCCCTGGCGACCTGCCCGGCGCTTGCGGGACAAAGTAGGTGTAATAGCGTATACATGGAGGCTGGAGGGGTATATAGTAGGTATGGGCGTGAGAGGAGCGATCCATGCAAGAAGACTTGATCAGGTCTGAGCCTTTGTGGGGTATGTCTGTCGGGCGCGAGAGCGAAGAGATGTGCCTCCTTGCAAAGTTCTTCAACGGGTTCGCCAACTCGACCCGGCTCTCGATACTCCTGCTGCTGTCCCAGCGGGGCGAGATGAAGGTCGGCGAGCTCGTCAGGGAGCTGGGAGCACCGCAGCCCCGGGTCTCGGACCACCTGCGGTGCCTGTCCTGGTGCGGCTACGTGGAGGTGCGGCGCGAGGGACGCAACGCGTACTACTCGGTCGCCGACGAGCGGGTTCTCGAAGTACTCAAGTTGGGCGAGGCGCTGCTAAGGGATAACCTCGATCGCGTCGGATCCTGCGCAGACGCCGAGGGCGGCTGCTAGAGCGCTCTGCGAAAGGTTCGCCTCGCGCAAACTGCGGACTCGCGGTCTTCAGGATTCTCTCCGTCCGGGTTCGCCTACATAGCCGCCTTGTAGCTCTCGCGGGCTTCGAGGCGTTCCATCCAGGCCGCCACGTTGGGGTACTCTCCGAGGAATATCTCGCCCCTCTCCTGCAGCTCGCGCAGGCGAACGAAGTTGCCAGCATGGGCGATGTCGGCCAGAGAGAGCTCGTCGGCGAGGTAGTCGCGGCCCTGGAGCCTATCTTCCAGCTTACCCAGGGCCACGTGTAGCTTCTCGAGAGCCTCTGAGATCCTGTCTTCGGAGTAACCCCTCTCGCGGCCCACGCTCGCCACGAAGACCTCCGGGAAGAAATCGGTGTCGGCGAAGGCCATCCAGATGCGGGCGTAGGCGCGCAGCTTCGGATCCCCGGGCATGAGCCTAGTCTCATCCGTAATCTCGTCGAGGTACTGGTTCACGACGTTCGACTCGTAGAGGGAATCGCCGTCCACGACTATTACCGGCACCTTGCCGGTCGGGCTCGCCTTGAGGAACCCCTCGCTCTTGTTCGAGAGGTCCACCTCATACGTCTCGAAGTCTATCCCCTTCTCGTGCAACACGATTCTAGTGCGCCGGGCGTAGGGGCACCGCTGCGTGTTGTAGAGCCTGATGTTCATCGCCTCGCCTACCGGTCTCGTGTTCGTCAGGCGCTGTTCTAGCATACGTCTCGCCGCACCTATCGGCGGGCGGCCCTCTCCACCTTCTCCCGCCACCCCTCACCCCAGCGCGCCCGGGCGGCGCGTTTGATGTGTGCTTCGGTAAACTCGCCGGAGACGAGGGCCTTTTCGTAGCCCTTGAGATACCCGAGGCGCGCGTCGCGCAGGGCGTAGGGAGCTATCCAGGCGGGGAGATCCAGACCACGCCACAGCGCCACCATCTCCGCCGCCGAGCGAAATCTGGCCTCCCCGGCGTCCTCCTGTCCGAGCCCCTCCCCTGCCTCCCGGCACGTACCGCGCAACTCGTCCGGGGCGAAGGTGCCCTTGCGGATGTGCCTGGCCAGCTCCTCAGGGAGCGGGTATCCGCCTTGCTCGTGCAACCTCTTTGGTCTCCTTCGCGGGCCTTCGGCACCGAGGCTAACACGAGCGGCGCGTGTTTACGTGGCGCGGAGCAAGGGGAATCCTGTAGAGCAGCGCTACTTCAAGTACGGAAGACCTTTACCAGGAGAGTAATAGATGGCTCAGACGCAGGATCTCAGACCGGCGTGCGCGGACCCGATGAGACGATTGCTGCTCTGCATGAGGAGTACCGCGTCTACCACCTTGCCGCCCTCTGGGAGACCCCTCTCCGACATCCTCGTAGACCTCGCCGCAGGTCTCACCCGCTTCTGATGCGAGTCTTGTAGGCTTCGAGCCATGTAGCCTTGGCACGGCGGCTACCGGCATGAGGGGCGAGCCGCCTAGCATGCAAAGGCTTCGGGTTCCAGTGTTGCTGTAGCCTCTTGTAGGGACCATCCTCTCTGCACAGCACGCCGGACCAGAGGGGCCAGCTTGAGGGCACTTCACCCGTGAGCCTTTCTGGGCGTGGCAGTGTTCCAGGATGTTACTGCTCAGGCGACAGGAAAAGCACAAGGTTCTTAAAAAAATCACACATTTAATCTAGCGGGTCGACATATCTGCTGATACGATTAATGTATGGGTGAGCGGTCACGGTTAATGAAGCACAGGCGGCGCGTGAGGCGCTACGGCTTTATCGCGATCGCCTTCCTTGCCTTCCTCGGCGCGCTCATCCTGAGCTTGAGCGTCTTCGGGATAGACCTTCTGGGTACCGAGGATGGGCCCGTAGGCAGGGTCGAAGCCCCTGCGACCCCGGACTCGACCGAGCAGGTAGAGCGAGCGGCGCGGGCTGAGGCGGCCTACTCAGCGCGCGCCAGGCAGGCGGCTGCGGAGCAGGCCAGGGAGCAGGCGGCGGCCGAGAGGGCTGTCGTGGCGGAGCGGCGTGCCTCGGAGCGGCGGGCCGAGGACAAGCCGGCGCCGACCATCCCCGTGGACACGACCATGTACCTGACCATACCCGCGATCGGGCTCTACGACATCCCGGTCCTGGAGGGGACATCCGAGGCGGTACTGTCGCAGGGCGTCGGCCACGTGCCCGGCACGGGCTTCCCGTGGGTGGACGGCTCCAACACCTACCTAGCCGGCCACCGTCTCGGCTACCCCGGCACGGTGAGCGACCGCGTCTTTTACAACCTCCCCAGCCTCAGCATGGGGGACGAGGTCATCCTCGAAGACTCGGTAGGCCAGAGCTACACCTACCGGGTGAGCGAGATCCTCGAGGTCGCGCCGACCGACCTCTCGGTCACGTCGTCGTCCGGAGCCGACATCGTCTCCTTGCAGACCTGCATCGAGAACTACGGCGACTACTGGACCGAGGGCCCCAACTGGCTGGCCCGCTACATAGTCCGGGCCGAACGCGTCTAGCCAGCCTCTAACTCCTGACACGACAGCCATACGCGTACGACCTCGCGCGTGACGCGGCGTCTTTCGGAGAGCGCAGTGCGCTGGTAGAGAAAGACGTCTGCTAGAGTTGCGGGCATGATCGGTTACGAGGCGATATGGGAGCGTTTCGTCCGTGAGCGCCGGTTGGAGTTCGGGGGGCACACGGACCCCGCCTGGCGCGAGGGGCACTCGCTCTCGGTCTCGCTCGTGATCCCCATCGAGGCGTCGCGTATGCGCGAGCGCCTCGAGCCCCTGAGGGATGCGCTGCGCCCGTTCTCCTTTGTCTCGCTGCACCCCGACTACTTCATGCACGTCACGCTACTCTTCGCGGGCTTCCTCGTCGAGGAGGCCGAGGCGGACAACGAGATCTCCCGCGAGAGGCTCGAGGGGATCGAAGCCAGCGCGCGGCTAGCACTGTCGGGCTTTCCCGCCTTTATCGTCCGGCTCGCCAACCTCAACGCCTTCCCCGGGGCGGCGTTCGTCGAGGTGCACGCTGGCGGGATGCTCGACGAGTTGCGGGAGATTCTATGCGAGAGCTGCGGCCTCAGAAAACCCTCGGGTCCCCCGCACCTGACCCTCGCCTACTTCCACGCGCCGGACGGCGCGCCTGCACCCGAGGAGCTCATCTCCACCATAGCCAGCTACAGGGACTGGCCCGTCGGAGAACTCGCGGTCGAGACCGTAGAAGTGACGCTCCTCGACCTTCGCCCCGAATACCTCGAGCCCAAGGTTCTGGCGGAGATACCGCTGAAAAGCCAGGTATCGGGCCTGAAACCTAGCTGAGGGCCAACGCGCGCAGCATTTTTGGCGTGAGCAGCCAGCGCAGTTCTCCGGTGCCTGGAGTTGGGGCCTCTTCGAAGCGTATGCAGGCTACGCCGCCTTTCTTCAGCGCGATCTTGAGCCCGTCCCGGTCGCTGGTGAGCAGGTACGCGGCGAGCTCGTGCAGGCCGGGCCTGTGGCCGACTACGGCGATGGACTCCGCGCCAGCGCAGGATAGCAGCTCGTGCGCGGCCTTCTCGGGTGGGAGCGTCGGCTCGAGCACCGGTAATGCTTCGGCAGCGGGCCAGGAGTCCAGCTCGCAGAGGATCTGCGCCGTCCGCCATGCCCGCTCATAGGGACTGCTGAGGACGGCATCTACCCGGGAGACGAGCCGTACCAGCCCGCGTGCGGCGAGCCTGAACTTTCTCTCGCCCTCGGGAGTGAGCGGGCGACGGCTATCGTCGGGCCAGCGGTCGGGGTCGCGATCGAAGGCCGTTGCGTGACGGACGAGGTAGACGTCCAAGGGCTACTATCCTCCGGCTTTCTTCTGCATGGTCTTGCGGAGCTTCTTCCATGGCTTGCCGCCTGCGAGGACCCGGAGCGACCTGGACTCGAGGAAGCCGGCCCGGATCTCCGCCGCCTCGCGGGCGTAGCGCTCGGCCATCGCGCCGAGTGAGAAGGCGACGCGCGGCGGCAGGTCTCCCGAGACGCCGAGCCCTCTCATCAGTTCCGTCGCGACGATGAGATCCTGGTTGTCTCCGAGGTCGTCCTGGACGGCCTTGAGCAGATCGACCATCTTATCGGCGGGCTTGCCGTAGATCCCGCGCAGCGGCTCCAGGGCGTAGCGCAAGCGCTTGCACTTTTTCCTGAGGTCGTGGAAGTCTTCGGGCGGCGAGTCCTTGGTGAGGGTTCTCACGTCCTTGCGGACCTTTTTGTAGCGGTTTCGGACGAGGTCGGGAGCGATCTCGATGATGGGTCCGGCGGGCACCGGGCTGCGTCCGCGCCGCAGCGTGCCCGAGAAGGTCGCGACGAAGCGTTCATAACGGTCCGAGTCGAGCACATCCAGCATGCGCCGCCGGGCAACGGCCCGGCGCTCATCGAGGGTGGCGAAGACCTCGTCCGGAACCTCTCCGGCCCCCGAAGCCTCCGCTGCCAGCCGCTCCAGGTGGACATCCAGGTCGCGCACACCTCCAAGTGCGCTCGCGAAGAAGCGCAGGTCCCTCTCATAGCGCTCGGCCCGCCGGGGCAGGACCTCTACATAGAGCTTGAGCGCAGCGCGCAACCGGCGGGTGGCGACGCGCATGTCGTGCAGCTCCTCGGGGTCCTCGCCGAGACGAACGCCGGGCTCGTGAGCCAGCATGGCCGCGAAGTGGCAGCGCAGGATCGCGAAGGCCACCTCGCTGGCCGACATGGAGCCGTCCACCTCCGTCGGCCCCAGGTCAGGTGCGACCGCCGGCTCGAGCCCCGCGGCGGAGAGACCCGTCTCGAACTTGGAGCTCCGTGTCGGGCGCAGCCCCAGCGAGCTTCGCAGGCCATCCACGAAGCCGGCCACCCTATCGTACGCTCCGGCGCCGATGATTTCGACCTCGATGCGGCTCAGATGGACTTCTGTACCACCACCCGAGAACTCCGACTCGTCGAGCGAGAGCTCCGCGAGGACGGCGCCATCCTCGGAGCCCTCTCCTTCGCGGCGATGAATCCCTCCCAGGGCATCGACCGCGACCTCCTCGGCGGAGACCGAACCGTTCTCAGGGCTCACCCCCCTGCGGCGGATATCCCCCGCTGGACCGACTACGACTTCACCGGCGAGGCCGTCCGGCTCTTCCCCCTCCAGCTCGTCCCCGTGCGGCCGGAGCTCGAAGGCGGTGCGTCGGGTGCGGACCTCGAAGAGCGGGCACAGGTCATGGGCGCCTGCGAGGAGGCGGAGGCGCTCCCCGACCGGACCGCGGGCCGTCGTCAGGGACTTCACCCCCCCGCTCCTCAGCGGCTCGGAGATCTCGCGCCGCCTCTTCAGGCCATCGTCCTCGGGCGGCGCGAGGGCCTTCATTGTCGCCTCGACGCTCTTGCCGGCGCGGCGGACGCGCAGAGCGTAGCCAGCGCGGTAGAAGCGCCAGTCCTCGGTGTCGTAGTAAGTATCGGTTAGCTGCCTCATCCCTGCAGGCTCGACGGCGAGCCCGAAAGCCGAAGTTCGCTCGCCCAGCCAGCTTTCCACCAATCGGAGATCCGGAGCATCGAACTGCCACTCGATCTCCTGGTGGTCGAGTCCCTGCTTTTGCATGGTTTGTGATCACCTCGGGAAAGGTCGGCGGGGCGAGCGGGCTATCGTAGCATCCGCCCCCGCCTGGATCAATGTGTGCAGAGCAAGTGGCCCATTGGATGCAGGCGAAGCATCGATATCGAGGCTTTGTTCACAGCAGGGTTGAAAGCGTGCTGGCGCACACATATATTCGGCGGATGAGCGAGGGTCGGGGGTGGTGTCCGTGTCAGAGCTAACCGTTTCGTATGGCGAGATCGTGGCGCGGCTCCTGATCACCACCGCCCTGTGCGGCGCGATCGGGTTCGAGCGCGAAACGCGCGACCAGACGGCCGGGTTCAGGACGCACATACTCCTCGGGTTGGGGGCTGCACTGTTCACGCTCGTCTCCGCCTACGGGTTCGCGCCGTTCACCCAGGCGGCGCTCGAGAGCGATGGCCGCGGCATACAGTTCGACCCCACGAGGATCGCAGCCCAGATAGTCACGGGGATCGGCTTCCTTGGAGCCGGGGCCATCATCCGGCAGGGCACGGACGTCAGGGGCCTCACTACGGCAGCGAGCCTGTGGGCTGCGGCGGCGATCGGGATGGCCGCCGGCGCTGGATACTACTTCGGCGCCGCGGCCACGACCGTCATAGTCGTCGCCACACTCTACCTGCTGCGCCAGGTACGAAACACCCTCCTCGCACGGTTCAGGATGGAGTTCGCGGTGATGACGGTCTCGTTCCTGGACGCGGGGAGCGGCATAAACGAGGTGACCGGCACGCTGGAGCGTCACGGCTTCGAGGTCCGAAGCCTCGGCGCCGAGCTTGAGGAGGGAAGGTCTCGCTACACCATCCAGCTGCGCATCCCGCCACAGAGCGGCGTGCAAGAGGCACTTGAGGAGGTCTCCGAGCTACCCAGCGTCGGGCGAGTGAACGTGACAGGACTGCGCGAGGTGGAGTAGGTTTCAGGGCTCTTGGCTGCTGCCTAGAAGCCCTCTTCAAGCAGGAGCGCCTGGCTGTCGAGGGGCTCTTCGTCCTCCTTGGGCCCGAGCCGTTCGAAAGAGCCGTCGG
>DASTQK010000001.1:0-8901 GCA_035761765.1 Rubrobacteraceae bacterium | reverse complement strand
CAGTATGTTCTGCGTCGAGAGCATCAAGATGCGGGCCTCGGCCTGCGCCTCAGGGCTCAAGGGCACGTGTACCGCCATCTGGTCGCCGTCGAAGTCTGCGTTGAACGCGGCGCACACCAGAGGATGAACCTGGATGGCCTTACCCTCGACGAGCACCGGCTCGAAGGCCTGGATGCCGAGGCGGTGGAGCGTCGGCGCACGGTTGAGCAGTACCGGATGCTCCTTGATGACGTCCTCGAGCACGTCCCAGACCTCGGGACGCAGCCTCTCGACCATCTGCTTGGCGCTCCGGATGTTCGGAGCCAGCGCCCGGTCCACGAGCACCTTCATGACGAAGGGCTTGAAGAGCTCGACCGCCATGAGGCGCGGCAGGCCGCACTGGTGCATCTTGAGCCCGGGGCCGACCACGATGACCGAGCGGCCCGAGTAGTCCACGCGCTTGCCGAGCAGGTTCTGCCGGAAGCGGCCCTGCTTGCCCTTGAGCATGTCGGAGAGGCTCTTCAAGGCGCGGTTTCCGGCGCCCGTGACGGCACGCCCGCGGCGGCCATTGTCGAACAGGGCGTCCACGGCCTCCTGGAGCATCCGCTTCTCGTTGTTCACGATAACGTCCGGAGCCCCGAGGTCGAGCAGGCGACGAAGTCTATTGTTCCTGTTGATGACCCTGCGGTACAGGTCGTTCAGGTCGCTCGTGGCGAAACGTCCGCCGTCGAGCTGGACCATGGGCCTGAGGTCCGGAGGCAGGACCGGGATGGCGTCCATGATCATCCACTCCGGCCTATTGCCGCTGGTGCGGAAGGCATCGACGACCTTGAGGCGCTTTATGGCCTTCTGGCGCTTCTGGCCGCGCGACTCGTTGACTATGTCGCGCAGGTCCTGGGCCTCCTCCTCGAGGTCCACCTGCGCTATGAGGTCCTTGATGGCCTCGGCGCCCATGCCGCCGCGGAAGTACACGCCGTAGCCGTACTCGTCGCCGAAGCGGTCCTTCATCTCGCGGAAGAGCTCCTCGTCGTCCACGATCTGGCGCGGCTCGAGGGTCTGGAACTCCTCCCAGGCGCGCCTGACGAGCTCTAGCTGCTCGCTGACGGAGCGCCGGATGTCGTCGATGGCCTCCTTCTCCTCCTTGCGGACGCGGGCGATAGCCGCCTCTCGCTCGTCGTCGGGGAGGTCGGCGTACTCCTCGGTGAACTCGTCCGGGGAGCTGTCGCCGTTTATTACGCTCTCGCGCTTGGTTCTGAGCGCCTGGGCCTGGTCGATCTCCTCGTCCCGCTCTTCCTCGAGCTGGCGGATCTCGTCCTCAACCCTGCCGCGAAGCAGGTCGATGTCGTTGGCCCGCTCCTCGCGGTCAACCCAGGTGACGATGGAGCTCGCGAAGTAGAGGACCCGGTCCAGCTCCTTGGGGCTGATGTCCAGCAGATACCCCATCCGGCTCGGTACGCCCTTCACGAACCATACGTGGGCTATGGGGGCGGCGAGCTCGATGTGGCCCATCCTGTCGCGACGCACGCGGGCGCGGGTCACCTCGACCCCGCATCTCTCGCAGATGATGCCCTTGAAGCGGATCCTCTTGTACTTGCCGCAGTAGCACTCCCAGTCCTTCGAAGGGCCGAAGATGCGCTCGTCGAAGAGGCCGTCCTTCTCCGGGCGGAGGGTACGGTAGTTGATGGTCTCGGGCTTGGTGACCTCGCCGCGGGACCACTCCCGGATCTCCTCGGCCGAAGCGAGGCCGATGGAGATCTTCTCGAGCTTGTTTATGTCTATGTCACGCTCTAGTCCCTGCAACCCTTACATCCCTCCTCTGGAGAAGTCCGGCGTGTCGTCCAAGTTCCCCGTAGGCTCGTCGCGGCTGAGGTTTATCCCCAGAGCCCTGGCGGCCTCGTCCCAATCCCTGCGGTCCTGATCCTCGACTGCGGCCTCGGCGTTGTAGACCGGCTTGACCGAGAGCCCGAGCGACTGCATCTCCTTGAGCAAGACCTTGAAGCTCGCGGGCACGCCGGGCTCCGGGATGTTCTCGCCCTTGACGATGGACTCGTAGCTCTTGACGCGCCCGACCCTGTCGTCGCTCTTTATGGTGAGCAGCTCCTGCAAGGTGTGCGCCGCGCCGTAGGCCTCCAGCGCCCACACCTCCATCTCGCCGAAGCGCTGCCCGCCGAACTGCGCCTTGCCGCCCAGGGGCTGCTGCGTGACCAGCGAGTAAGGACCCGTGGAACGGGCGTGGATCTTGTCGTCCACCAGGTGCAGAAGCTTCAGTATGTACATGTAGCCGACCGTTATCCTGCCGTCGAACGGCTCGCCGGTGCGCCCGTCATACAGCGTCACCTTGCCGCCGCGGCCCATGCCGATGTCGGCCGTGCCGTTGGTGCGGACGCTCTCGATGGCCTCATCCACATCCCCGACCTCGGCGCCCGAGAAGACGGGCGTTGAGACGAAGGTCGGCTCGCCGCCGTTCTCGCCGAGGCCCTTGCTCGCCGCCCACCCGAGGTGGGTCTCGAGGATCTGGCCTATGTTCATCCGGCTCGGCACGCCGAGAGGCGAGAGGATCACGTCAACAGGAGTCCCGTCCTCCATGAACGGCATGTCCTCCTCGGGCACTATTTTGGAGATGACGCCCTTGTTGCCGTGCCTACCGGCGAGCTTGTCGCCCTCGGCGATCTTGCGCTTGGTGGCCACGAAGACGCGCACCATCTCGTTGACGCCGGGCTGCAGCTCGTCGCCCTCGTCCCGGGAAAAGCGCTTGACGTCTATGACGACGCCGCCCTCGCCGTGCGGCACTTTCAGGGAAGAGTCCTTGACCTCGCGCGCCTTCTCGCCGAAGATCGCGCGCAGGAGCTTCTCCTCCGGCGTCGGCTCGGACTCGCCCTTCGGCGTGACCTTGCCGACGAGCACGTCGCCGGAACCCACTTCCGCCCCAATCCGAATTATTCCGTCGGCGTCGAGGTTCATGAGGACGTCGTCTGAGGCGTTGGGGATGTCCCGGGTTATCTCCTCGGGACCGAGCTTGGTATCCCTGGCCTGCACCTCGTACTCCTCGATGTGGATCGAAGAGAGGGTGTCGTCCTTGACGATCCGCTCGGAGATGATGATGGCGTCCTCGAAGTTGAACCCCTCCCAGGGCATGAAGGCCACGAGCAAATTCTTGCCGAGTGCCAGCTCGCCCTGATCCGTGGAGGAGCCGTCGGCCAGCACGGTGCCGGCCTCGACCTGCTCGCCCTCGGTTACCAGCGGCCGCTGGTTGACGCAGGTGCCCTGGTTGGAGCGGGCGAACTTCCTCAGGTAGTACTCGTCCACCTCACCACCAGCTTCGCTACGGCGGACCGTGATCCTGTCCGCCGTCACCCGCTCGACGGTGCCGGCGTCGCGCGCCAGAAGGACGTCGCCGGCGTCGGTCGCGGCCCGGAACTCCATCCCGGTGCCGACGTAGGGGGCCTCGCTGCGGAGCAGTGGCACGCCCTGCTTCTGCATGTTCGCGCCCATGAGCGCGCGGTTGGCGTCGTCGTGCTCGAGGAACGGGATGAGGGCCGTCGCGACCGAGACGGTCTGCAAGGGCGCCACGTCCATGTAGTCGATCTCGTCCGGCGAGACCGACGCGACGTCGCCGCCGCGCCTGCGGGTGAGGATCTGTCCGTCCCCCACGATCTTGCCGGTCTTCATGTCGACGGGCGTGTTGGCCTGGGCTATCGTGAACTCCTCCTCCTCGTCGGCGGAGAGGTATTCGATCTCATCGGTTACGACGCCGTCCACGACCTTCCTGTACGGCGTCTGCACGAAGCCGTACTCGTCCACGGTCGCAAACGTAGAGAGCTGCCCGATGAGCCCGATGTTCGGACCCTCCGGCGTCTCTATGGGGCACATCCGCCCGTAGTGGGTCGGATGCACGTCGCGAACCTCGATAGGCGCCCGCTCCCTGGAGAGACCGCCGGCACCCATGGCGCTCAGGCGCCGCCTGTGCGACAGACCACTCAAGGTGTTGGTCTGGTCCATGAACTGCGAGAGCTGGGAGGAGCCGAAGAACTCTTTTATGGCGCTCGCGACCGGCTTGGTGTTCACGACGGTCTGCGGCGTTATGGACTCCTCGTCCTGCGTCGTCATCCGCTCGCGCACGACGCGCTCCATGCGGTACATCCCGATGCGAAACGCCTCCTGCACCAGCTCCCCGACGGTCCTCAGGCGCCTGTTGCCGAAGTGCTCGTACTCGTCGAGCTTGTGCCGGATGCGCTCGTAGTTCACGCGCCCGAACTCCTCCTCCTCGGCGACCTCTTCCGAGGTCTCGATGAGGCGCTTGAGCAGGGCCTCGATGTCCTCGATGGTGAGGGTGTGGTTCTCGAGGGGGACGTCGAGCTTGAGCTTCTTGTTGACCTTGTAGCGGCCAACCTCCGAGAGGTCGTAGCGCTTGGCGTCGAAGAAGAGCCCGTCCACCAGGTTCTGCGCGTTCTCGATGTTGACCGGCTCGCCGGGGCGCTGCCGCCTGAAGACCTCGAGCAACGCCTCGTCCCTGGACGGCGTATCGTCCCGCTCCAGCGTGTTGCGCATCAGCCACGAGCCCTCGAAGCGGTCGAGGATCTCCTCCGGACCCCCCATCCCCAGGGCCTTGAGCAAGACCGTGACAGGCAGCTTGCGCTTTCTGTCTATGCGGACGGAGACGTAGCCCTTGGTCTCGACCTCGAACTCGAGCCAGGAGCCGCGACTGGGCATCAGGCTCGCCGTCAGGACCTGCTTGGTCGGGTCCTTGGGCTCCATGACGTAGGCGCCCGGAGAGCGCACGAGCTGCGTCACCACGACCCGCTCGGTCCCGTTGATGATAAAGGTGCCCGAGTCGGTCATGAGCGGGAAGTCGCCCATGAAGACGTCCTGCTCCCTGACCTCGCCCGTCTCTTTGACGATAAAGCGCACCCGCACGAACAGCGGGGCCGCATACGTCTTGTCCTTGGACATGCACTCTTCCTGGGAGACCGGCGGCTCGTCGAAGCGGTGCTCCCCGAACTCGACCGCATACGAGCCGGTGTAGTCCTCTATGGGAGATATCTCCGCGAAGGTCTGCCTGATGCCTTCCTCCAGAAACCTCCCAAAAGAATGGCGCTGGATCTCGACGAGATCCGGCAACTCAACGTCGGTGAACTGTAAACGGGCATAAGGGTGCCGTTTCCGGCGCACAACAGGCGTCACCAAATTAGCTCTCCTCCAGAAGGATCGTTGAAGAATGGCCGAACACGCAAACGAGTATCTTACCCCTAGCAAGGGGGTAAGTCAAGGTGCGGGCAGCCTGTCCGCAAAAATATGGCGCCGGTCCGTGACCGGCGTTCGGGAGTGTAGCACAGCCTTGCGCAGCATGCCACGAACGGCGCTAGCGCGCCGCACAGGTTCCTGGTATCACGCGGGCTTTACCCGATACCTCGCACTGTTTTGCGGGCCCACAACGGGTCGGACCCGAACGAAAGCGGCGCCCCCACGAGGGAGCGCCGCCTCCGGAGGCATACCTAAAGCCTCGACGCTACTTCAACTCCACCGTAGCGCCGGCCTCCTCGAGCTGGGTCTTCAGGCCCTCGGCGTCCTCCCTGCTGACGCCCTCGCGCACGGGGTTTGGGGCCTCGTCCACGAGCGCCTTGGCCTCCTTGAGGCCGAGGCCCGTCGCGGCGCGGACGACCTTGATGACCTGGATCTTCTTGTCCCCCGCCGACTGGAGCACGACGTCGAACTCGGTCTGCTCCTCCTCGGCCGCTGCGCCCGCGCCGTCTCCGGCAGCTGCGCCCGCTGCGGGGGCGGCCGCGACCGCGGTCGCCGAGACGCCGAAGCGCTCCTCGAGGGCCTTCACGAACTCGGAGAGCTCGAGAACCGTCATATTCTCGATCGTCTCCATCAGCTCTTCCTGGTTTACCGCCATCTCGATTCCTCCTGACTCTGCCTGTTTCCTACGACTCGGCGTTCTGCTTCTGTTCGGCGATCTGGTTCAGAGCGATGACCAGACCCTGGACGGTGTTGTTGAGCACGTTGACAAGCCCCGTCAGCGGGGAGGATATCCCCCCGACGACCTGCGCGAGGAGCTGCTCGCGCCCCGGGAGCTTGCTGAGGGCGACTACGCCGGCCTCGTCCAGCACCCGGCCGCCCTCGAGGAGCCCCCCCTTCAAAGTGAAGGACTCGACCTGGCCGGCGAACTCGGCCATCAGCTTCGCGCTCGCTACCGGGTCCTCGGAGAAGGCGAGGGCCGTCGGCCCCACCAGGTATTCCGAGAGGTCCTCCACCCCGGCCTCGTCGGCCGCGCGGCGGGTCAGCGTGTTCTTCGCGACGACGAACTCGACGCCGGCCTCGCGGCTACGTGAGCGCAGCTGGGTGCTCTGCGCCACGTCCATCCCCTGGTAGTCCACCAGCACGGCCGTGCCGCCGCGCAGCTTCTCGGCCAGCTCCTCGATTACCCGCGCCTTCTCTTCCCTCTTCACGCTGCTCCTCCGCTAGCTAGAAAACCCCGGGGCCGCAGAGGCGCCCGGGGCTATGAGATCCCGTAAACCTTTGCGACCTCGGCCGGATGATTAAGCCCCTCGAGGGGCCCCGGCTGTCTGTGGTCCTGTCTCCTTAGAGTCCGCGCGTGATGTTAATCTCCCTCCACCGCGGGGTCAACCTTGATCGAGGGGCCCATCGTCGTCGTGAGGGCGACGGACTTGAAGTACCGACCCTTCACGGGGGCGGGGCGCGCCCGCTGCAGCTCCTCGCGCAGGGCGAAGTAGTTCTCGACCAGGCTGTCGAGGTCGAAGGACTTCTTGCCGATCACGCCGTGAATGATCCCGTAGCGGTCGACGCGGTACTCGATCTTGCCGCGCTTGATGTCCTCGACGGCCTTGCCCACGTCCTGGGTGACCGTGCCGCTCTTGGGGTTGGGCATGAGCCCGCGCGGACCCAGAGTCTGGCCGAGCGGTCCTACGATGCGCATCTGGTCCGGGGTGGCTACCGCGACGTCGAACTCCATGAAGCCCTGTTCGCGGATGCGCGCGGCGAGGTCCTCGGAGCCGACGACGTCGGCACCGGCCTCCTCGGCCTCCCGGGCCTTCTCGCCGACGGCGAAGACGGCCACGCGGCGGGTCTTGCCTGTGCCGTTGGGGAGCATCAGGGTGCCGCGCACCATCTGGTCCGCGCGGCGAGGGTCGACGTTCAGGTGCACGTGCGCCTCGACGCTCTCGTCGAACCTCGCGCCCTCGAGCTCTTTCAGAAGCTCCAGCGCCTCGCGCGGGTGGTAGAGCCGCTCGGTGTCTATCCTCGTCTTCTGCTCCAGCAATCGCTTACCCATCGACGGTGATCCCCATGCTCCGGGCCGTACCCTCGATGATCTTCGATGCGCCGTCTATGTCGGCGGCGTTCAGGTCCGGCATCTTGGTCCTCGCTATCTCCTCGACCTGGGAGCGGCTCACGGTGCCGACCTTCTCGCGGTTCGGCTCGCCGCTGCCCTTCTCCAAGCCCGCGGCCTGCTTGAGCAGGAACGCCGCGGGGGGCGTCTTGGTTATGAAGGTGAAAGAACGGTCTTCGTAGACCGTGATCTCGACCGGGACCACCTGGCCCATCTGGTCGCGCGTGGCGTCGTTGAACTGACGCACGAACTCCCCGATGTTCACCTGCGCCTGGCCCAGGGCAGGGCCGACCGGCGGGGCCGGGTTCGCCTGGCCCCCTGTGATCTGCAACTTCAATTTGCGCGCAACGCGCCGTCCGCGCCCTCTACCCATAAGATCCCTTCCTTCTAGAGCTTGGCTACCTGGTTAAACGAGAGCTCCACCGGCGTCTCGCGCCCGAAGATCGAGACCAGGACCTTCAGCCTCGACTGGTCGACGTTGATGTCCGAGATAGAGCCGGTGAAATCCGAGAGCGGTCCGGCGATGACCTTGACCGTCTCCCCGATCTGGTAGTCCACCGTGGTCTTGACCTTCTCGCGCTGCTCTGCGGCCTCGCCCGGGTGCAGCAGGCGCTCGACCTCCGCTCTGCTCAGCGGCGTCGGCCTATCTCCGGACCCTACTATCTGGGTTACGCCCGGCGTCTGGCGGACGAGCTGCCAGGTGTTCTCGTTCATGTCCATGTTGATCAGGATGTAGCCCGGGAACTGGCGCTGTATGGTGGGCACCTTTTTGCCGTTCTTGATCTCGATGACGCTCTCGGTGGGGATACGGATCTCCCCGAAATACCTCCCGAGGCCCAGAGATTCGATCCTGCGCTCCATAGTGGTGCGGACCTTGTTCTCGTGCCCCGAGTATGTGTTGACTACGTACCACTTCTTCAAGACGAAACACTCCCGGTTACTACGAAAATATTAGCCGCGCCAGGCTCTGGAACACGAGATCCCAGGCGTAGACATAGGCCGTGAGGACAAGCACGATGATCAGGACGACAGCGGTGCTCTGGCGCAGCTGGTCCCGATCCGGCCAGCTGACCCGCTTGAGCTCGCCCTGAACGTCCCGGGCGAACCGCCGCGGACCCGCCAGGAAGCCCTCTTTCTTCTGCTGTCCTTTTTTGGCCCCGCCGCCTTTGGTGGCGGAACCGCGCTTTCTGCCCATCTATCTACTCACCTGACTCCGTACGACAAGAGCAGGGCAGGAGGGACTCGAACCCCCGACCTGCGGTTTTGGAGACCGCTGCTCTACCAACTGAGCTACTGCCCTCCGCTTAAGACCCTTACCGGGTCTCCCGGTGGATGGTGTGCCTCCTATCCCACGGGCAATACTTCTTTAACTGGATGCGGTCCGGGGTATTGCGCCGGTTCTTGCGCGTGTGGTAGTTCCGGCGCTTGCACTCCTCGCAAGCCAGCGTTACTAATTGTCGCACAATCTCCCTCCGAATCACAGGAGCGAAGCATCGCCCCCGTCTCTCAAGCTACTCCAGGATCTGGGTGACGACACCGGCACCCACGGTCCGCCCACCTTCTCTGATGGCGAA